>JAYSOP010000124.1:0-5119 GCA_043722905.1 Chryseolinea sp. | reverse complement strand
CCAAAGCAAACAAACCTAAACAGCAGAAACCAAAGGAAAAGGAAGCCAGCATGGAGGAAAAACTTGCCATGCTTCTGAATAAGTTTAAGAAATAAAACCGATTGGGTTTACTGTCCGGAAGTCATCCGTATATCTTTGCATTCAAATAGTATTTATGCTCCCAAACTTTAACCCTATCGAAGCTGCCGCCTGGCAAAAGCTTGAAATGATCTTTTTAACTTTACAAGCCACGCATATGCGTGAATTGTTCGAAGAGGATCCGCATCGTTTTCAAAAATTCAGTCTGACCTTTGAAGATATTCTCGTCGACTATTCAAAAAATATTCTCAATGAGGAAGGGTTGAAACTTCTGTTGCAGCTGGCCAATGAACTGGAACTAAAAAATGCAATTGGTGCTATGTTCGGTGGCGAGAAGATCAATCAAACCGAACAACGCGCAGTGCTTCATACCGCATTGCGCAACCGGTCAGATACGCCCGTCCTTTTTGAGGGGGTTGATGTAATGCCCGAGGTGAACCGGGTACTTGAACAAATGAAAAGGTTTAGTGAAAAAGTGCGCGGGGGGCAGTGGAAAGGATACACCGGCAAGGCCATTACCGATATTGTCAACATAGGCATTGGCGGTTCAGATCTGGGTCCCGTAATGGTCACGGAGGCCCTTCGTCCCTACTGGTCTACTATCAGGCCGCATTTTGTTTCCAATGTTGACGCCACGCACATAGCCGAAACGTTGAAAAAGGTCAATCCGGAAACCACACTGTTCATTATCGCTTCAAAAACTTTTACCACCCAGGAGACCATGACCAATGCAGAAACCGCACGGAGTTGGTTTCTGGAGAAAACCGGGCAACAGGGTGATGTGGCGAAACACTTTGTGGCGGTATCTACCAATCAGTCCTCCGTAACTGCTTTTGGAATCGCTCCTGAAAACATGTTTGTGTTTTGGGATTGGGTGGGGGGGCGTTATTCGTTATGGTCATCCATCGGCCTTTCTATCGTATGTACCATTGGCTTTGAGAACTTTACGCAATTGCTGGAAGGTGCTCATGCGATGGACAACCATTTCAAAGACACACCCTTTGAAAAAAATATTCCTGTCATCCTTGCCATGATTGGCATCTGGTATAATAATTTTTTTGGCGCAGCCTCCGAGGCGATTTTGCCTTACGACCAATACCTCCACCGTTTTGCGGCCTATTTTCAACAAGGAAATATGGAAAGCAACGGTAAGTCTATTGATCGTGAGGGCAATCAGGTTTTGTATCAGACCGGACCAGTTATTTGGGGTGAGCCTGGTACCAATGGCCAGCACGCCTTTTACCAGTTAATTCACCAGGGTACCAAATTAATTCCCTGCGATTTTCTGGCTCCAGCCGTCAGCCAAAATCCAATCGGTGATCATCACGATAAATTGCTTTCTAATTTTTTCGCGCAGACGGAAGCGCTGATGATGGGTAAGACTGTAGAAGAGGTGCGCAATGAATTGTCAAACTCAGGAATGAGCGCGGGTGAAATTGACTTTCATACACCCTTCCGGGTTTTTGAAGGAAACAAACCAAGCAACAGCCTGCTATTCAAGAAACTTACCCCCCGCACCCTGGGTTCGCTCATTGCCTTATACGAACACAAGATTTTTGTTCAAGGTGTAATATGGAACGTCTACAGTTTCGACCAATGGGGCGTAGAATTGGGGAAAGTGCTTGCGAAGAAGATACTATCCGAATTGATTGCCCCCACCCCTTCTACCGCGCATGATCCTTCAACAAATGGCTTAATTAACTATTTCAAACGTTTGAAATTCAGTTGATTAAATAGTTTGTTATAAAGTGAATCACTTACCTTACTTTTAAAGAATTTTTTGATTTCATGGAGAAGAAAATTGGCAAGATCGGCGTTTTTACCTCAGGTGGGGATGCGCCCGGAATGAATGCTGCCATCCGCGCTGTCGTACGAGCCTGTGCTTTTTATAAAATTGAGGCTTTCGGAATTATGCGGGGTTATGAAGGAATGATTGAAGGAGACCTGGTGAAACTGGGGCCCCGTTCCGTAGGTAACATCATTCAACGAGGGGGCACTATTCTTAAAACAGCGAGAAGTGAAGAATTCCGGACGCCCGAAGGCCGCAAGAAAGCCTATGATAATCTAAAGGAAGAAGAGATTGATGGGCTGGTCGCCATTGGTGGCGATGGAACTTTTGCAGGCCTTCACAAATTTTTCGAAGAGTACCAGATGCCCTGTGTCTGTATTCCGGGTACCATCGATAACGATTTGCCCGGTACTGATTATACGATTGGCTACGACACAGCAACCAATACCGCAGTTGAAGCGATTGACCGGATCAGAGACACAGCCCTCTCCCATAACAGGCTTTTCTTCGTGGAAGTAATGGGAAGAAACTCAGGATACATAGCCATGAATAGCGGGATTGCAGGCGGCGCCACAGCGATCATCATTCCGGAAGAGAATATTAGTTTTGATCAGTTGTACAACATGCTGGGGGCTAACAAAGAGTCTAGCAAAAAATCGAATCTGATCGTGGTGGCTGAAGGATCCCGGATTGGAGATGCCAACGCACTGGCTAAAAAAGTCTCAGAAAGGTCTTCGTATTTTGATATTAAGGTGACCATTCTAGGGCATTTACAACGCGGTGGCTCCCCTACTTACTTTGACCGTGTATTGGCCAGCAAGATGGGAATCGCAGCCGTAGAAGGCATTCTGGCTGGAAAAAAGGATGTGATGGTCGGCATTAAAGACAACAAAATGGTCTATAACGATTATTCTTCCATGTTGACAGAAAAGTACCACGAGATCGACGCGGAATCCCTTCGCATCGCCAAAATCCTCTCGATATAAATGTGATTGAAATGAAAGAACTTACCATTGGGATCGATATTGGAGGAACGAACACGAAATATGGTATCGTTGATCGCGGCGGAATAGTCATATTTCAAGGATCATTAAGGACAACAGAATTTGAAGATTTCAGGGAATATTTTAAAGGACTTTCCCTTGCCTTGCGCGATGGAATAGCGCAGGTAAAAGGCGAACATAAAATTCTCGGTATAGGCGTAGGCGCCGCCAACGGTAATTACTATAAAGGCACTATTGAGCGTGCGACAAATTTACCCTGGAAGGGAATTATTCCCCTGGCTGACATGCTGAAAGAAGAATTTCAGATTCCATCCATCGTGACGAATGATGCCAACGCAGCCGCGGTCGGCGAAATGGTATATGGATCAGCCAAAGGCATGAAGGATTTCATTGTCATAACTTTGGGCACCGGACTGGGAAGCGGGTTTGTTGCAAATGGATCTTTGTTGAATGGCAAGCACGGCATCGCCGGGGAAGTTGGCCATACCAGTGTAAATCCAGCCGGACGGTTTTGCAATTGTGGAAAACGCGGCTGTCTAGAAACTTATGTATCCGCAACCGGCATCCGACGAACCGTTTATAAGTTGTTAGCAGACCACCTTGAAGACAGTGAACTTCGCGGTATCAGTTTCGATAACCTCAATACAAAAATGATTACAGAGGCTGCTGTCCGCGGTGATATTGTAGCCCTTGCTGCGTTTGAATATACAGGCAGGATTCTCGGGATGAAACTTGCGGAAACAGTAGTTCACACCGACCCTGAAGCCATCTTCTTATTCGGCGGGCTTTCGCTGGCGGGGGATTTGATCTTTAAACCTACCATTCGTCATATGGAAGCGAATCTGATGCCCCTCTTCCGTGGAAAAGTAAAGGTTCTACCTTCTGGACTACAAAATCAGGCAGCTCCCATTCTCGGCGCAAGCAGTCTTGTATGGAATTATCTCGATAATGAAAAAAACCAGTTAAAGGAAATTGTCGCTTAATTCCGTTCGATTTCCTCTTAATATCTACTTCCTGATTCTTAGTCGCTTCCAAGAGGCACACTTTTTTTACTCCTTTTCGTTAGGCCGGTTCGCTTTTAGACCTTGCCTGCGAATCATCAGCCTACCATGACCAATTTCTTGAACCGCGATTTGTTTATGATTCATTTCAAAATGTGGATTTGTGCCGTTTTAACCTGCCTGATATCATTCACATCGAATGCTCAGGGGGGAAATAGAAAGCCTAAAATTACAGGGCAGGAGGCCTTAACTACAAATGAAGAGCAATCGATTACCATTCAGATGACTCAACTGACTGTTGAAGACCGGGACGATTGGTTCTATCCCTGGGGTTTTAGCATGGAATTGTACCCAGGTACAGATTATTCCCTTAACGGAAACGTGGTGATTCCCAATTTGAATTTCAGCGGAACCCTAAAAGTTCCTGTGACTGTGAATGATGGTCAGGATGACAGTAACACATTTGAGCTTTCCATTACCGTAGAGCCGGTAAATGATAAGCCCGTGATCACCGCTCATGCCGCGCTGACCACCAATGAAAGCCAACCCATAACGATCAAGCTCGACGATCTAACGGTAACCGATCCGGATAATTCTTATCCAAATGATTTTAGTTTGAAAGTACTCTCTGGTGATAACTATACCACTAATGGGAATGATGTAACTCCGCGAGAATCCTTTACAGGAGCGCTCACAGTGAACGTTGCCGTTAATGATGGAACAGTAGATTCAGATCCCTATAGGTTAATTATTCAGGTAAATGCAATTAATCGTATCCCTGAAATCATCAGCCAGGAATTCCTGCAGGTGAATGAAGATGCCTCCATCACCATCCAGCTTTCTCAACTTACTGTTGTTGATCAGGACAGCAAGTTTCCAGAAGAGTTTTCTCTTACGCTCTCCCCTGGTGTTAACTACACATTGTCGAATGCTGTTGTAACACCTGCGGCAAATTTTTCCGGAAAAATTACCGTGCCCGTGACAGTGACGGACGGGAAAAATACCAGCAAACCGTTTAGCCTCACCATTTCCGTCATACCGGCGAATGACGCACCGGTGATTACTCAACTGGAAACAGAGCCTCTCTATTACAGCTTTGGTGGTTTAACAGCCCAAGTCAGCAAGAGCGTTACCGTGTCGGATCCTGATGGAGATAGTATCATGTATGCTGAAGTGGGCATACGCACGGGAGGTTATAATTCGACCTTCGACCGGCTGGCCTATACGCCATCTGCTGGTTCTAAAGT
>JAYSOP010000123.1:0-4352 GCA_043722905.1 Chryseolinea sp. | reverse complement strand
ACTTGATGCCCCTGGCACGTTCTCAACACAAGCCTATTTTCTGGATTATGACCTCGACGGTGATCTGGATATGTTTCTTTTGAATCATGCCAATATGTTCTATTCAGCCTTCCTAAATACGCGAAGGCTGCGAAACTTAAGGCATCCATATTTTGGCAATAAACTTTACCGGAATGACGCGAACAACCCCAGGGATACTGTTCAAGGTAAGGCTATTTTTTTTACCGATGTTAGCAACGATACCGGAATCCATGGCAGTGGATTAAATTTCGGACTGAGCGCCTCCATCAGCGACCTCAATGCCGATCATTATCCTGACATCTACGTCACCAATGATTATGAAGAACAGGATTTTTGCTACATCAACAACCGGGATGGCACTTTTAAAGAAGTGTCAAAAAAACTTTTCGGACACCTCTCAAAGTATGCAATGGGTTCTGATATTGCTGATATCAACAACGACGGCTTTCAGGATATCATTGTTCTGGACATGCTCCCCGAGGATAACCGTCGCCAAAAACTCTTGAAGGGACCTGACGAATTTGACCGTTATAACCTCGCCGTCGATAGTGGGTACCATCATCAGTATATGCGCAACACGTTACAACTTAACCGGGGCTTCGCAACAGATACATTGCCCAGGTTCAGTGAGGTGGGGCAGCTGGCGGGCATTTCCAACACCGACTGGAGTTGGGCCCCATTGTTTGCGGATTTTGATAATGATGGACTGAAGGATGTGTTCATTACCAATGGTTTCTTGCGCGATTTTAATAATCTGGATTTTATTAAATATAACACAGACGCTTATGGCAAAGCGAGAACAGCAGGGAAAAGTATTGACTATCTGAAATTGATTCAGCAATTGCCATCGACACGCATCGCCAATTATATTTTTAAAAATCAGGACGGGTTGCGGTTTGCTGACGCAACCAAAAACTGGGGACTTGACGCTCCTTCGGTTTCCAACGGAGCTGTTTACGCGGACCTGGATAATGACGGCGACTATGATCTCATCACAAATAACCTCAATGAGCAGGCATTTCTTTACCGGAACAATCAGGAATTAATCCAGAAGAATCATTACATCAAAATAAATTTGGTAGGCGACCAACTCAACACTGCCGGGCTAGGGGCAAAGGTATGGATTTCTACTTCCAAAGATACCATCTTTCAGGAGGCTTATTTTACCCGTGGATACCAATCCAGTGTTGAACCCGTGATGACGACAGGCATCGGTTCAGCCAGTGTTCTCGAGGAAATAAAAGTTATTTGGCCCGATGGTCGTCAAAGTATTCGAACCCAGGTATCCGCTGATCAAGTGATTACTATTTCCCAAAGTGAATCCATAAAAACTCAAGCTCGGCCACCCGTACCCAACCCAACTTTTATCAGTGATGTGACCGCCTCTTCCGGCCTGGATTTTATTCACAGCGAAAATAAATTCATTGATTTCAAAGTTCAGAGACTTTTGTATTACCAGGTGTCACGGCTGGGCGGAAAACTTGCCAAGGGTGATGTAAATAGCGATGGAAATGATGATGTATTCTTTGGAGGCGCGGTAGGCCAGCCAGGCATGCTATATCTTGGAAATGATAATGGTTACTTCCTGAAATCGCAAAGTCAGCCATGGGCAATGGATTCCATATTTGAGGACACGGATGCTTTGTTTTTTGATGCCGACTCAGATGGTGATGAAGATTTATATGTGGTGAGCGGAGGAAGCGAATTTATCCCCAGCGCCCCCTTGTATCAGGACCGTCTTTATATTAATGAAGGAAATGGTTCATTCGCAAAAGTTTCGGATGGACTCCCCCTGGAATCCGCTAGTGGAAGCATTGTTACCGCTGCGGATTACGATAAGGATGGCGACCTGGATTTATTTGTCGGCGGAAGAATTGTCCCAGGGAGCTATGGCTTCATTCCAAGAAGTTATTTGTTTCAAAATAATTCGGTAAAAGGAAAAGTAAAATTCACGGATGTCACCCTTCAACAGGAGGCTTTGTCCAATCTCGGTTTGGTCACATGTGCTGTCTGGACAGACTACAACGGAGACTCATGGCCAGACCTGATGGTAGCAGGAGAGTGGATGCCTGTAAAATTATTTGAGAACCAGGAAGGGAAAATGATTGAGCGGGCAGATTTGACTTCCCTTGAAAAGAGCGAAGGATGGTGGAGTAGTATTTTGCCGGCAGACATCGACAATGATGGGGATACTGATTATTTCCTGGGTAATGCCGGAACCAACATGCAGTTCAAAGCCTCGCCTGAAGAACCGGTTCAACTTTATGCCTGGGATTTTAATCAGGACGGTACGCTTGACCCGATTGTAACCCATTTTATCCAGGGCAAAAGTTATCCCCTTGCCACGAGAGATGAACTATTGGATCAGGTAAGTTCGTTCCGGAAAAAGTTTATTAAGTATGAAGATTATGCATCAGCAACCATCGATGACCTCGCAGATGAGGACCAAATTGAGCAATCGTATAAGTTCAGTGCCTACGTTTTGCAATCCTGCTGGATGGAGAATATTGGCGGCAAAGATTTCAAACTGCACCCCCTGCCAGACCTTGCTCAGGCATCTCCCATAAATGCTTTTGTATTTGATGATTTTACCGGCGTTGGAAAAAAGCAAATCATAGCAGCGGGTAATTTTTATCCCTTCAAACCGCAGCTTGGAAAGAGTGATGCTTCCAAAGGCTTTCTCCTGGAGTATAAAGACGGGATTTTAGCGGGCAGGTCAGTGCTTTCCGATTTGTGGATGGAGGGTGACATCCGCGATATGGAAGTGTTAAAATTTAAATCGGGAACGAAGCGTATCGTGGTTTCCCGGAATAATGATAAAGCAGGCGTGTTTGAAATAAGCAGGAAGCAATAAGCTTTAAGGAATAAGCTGAGGAGGGGTAGTTATTGGTTTTAGCTGGGTCGACTCTCCGCGGAGTGGAATATGCATCTCCGCATAATGATGCGCCCGGCAGGGTAACCGCTTAAGACCACCGGAATAAAAACCAAAATAATTAAAGAAAATATTATTACATTGATTATTCTTAACAACCGAAAAAAACAAAAATTTGACAATGAAAAACCTGGGTCTGCTATCTGTTAAAAATTTACTGTATTTGATATTTTTGGTTTCCATTTTTGGTTCATTATCGGGTTGTCATCAGGATGATAAGGACAGGGTTCTTGTTTTTTCCAAGACAAAAGGATTCTATCATGAATCCATACCCTCCGGTATTGCTGCCATTCAGAAACTGGGTATGACCAATGGGTTTGAGGTGGACACGACTAAAGATGCGTCGCGCTTTACCACGGATTCTTTAAAGAAATATGATGCGATCGTCTTTATGAGCACTACAGGAGATGTGCTGAATGCGGATCAGCAGGCCGCTATGGAGAAATATATGCAATCAGGGGGTGGTTATGTCGGTGTTCACTCTGCTGCCGACACGGAGTATGAATGGCCGTGGTATAACAAACTTGTTGGCGCCTATTTTAAGAGTCACCCTAACAATCCTAACGTGCGAAAAGCGGTAATTGATGTCATCGACAAGAATCATGCTTCGACTAAAGCTTTGCCTGCGAAATGGGAACGCACTGATGAATGGTATAATTACAGGAACATCAACCCCGATCTTACAGTCATTGCGAAACTCGATGAAAAGTCTTACGAAGGCGGAGAAAATGACGGCAATCATCCGATCATCTGGTATCATCGATATGACGGGGGACGTGCTTTTTACACCGGCGGCGGACATACGAAGGAAAGTTTTGCAGATCCTGTATTTATGCAGCATCTGTTGGGAGGAATTCAATATTCCATGGGGGAGGAGTAAGTGGCATTTTCATTCAAATCAAACTATATGATATCAAATAATAATTCCAGAAGAAAAGCCTTACAGAAAATGGTTGCTGCATCCGGGGCCATTGCGGGGCTATCAATGACACACAGACTTTCGGCAGCAGAATCTGTGCTGGCGAAGGACCTGAAGGGAAAAGTAAACCATTCAGTTTGCCGATGGTGTTACAGCGCCATACCGCTGGAAGATCTTTGCAAAGCAGCGAAAAATATTGGATTGAGTTCCATAGAACTGGTGGGTCCGGACGAATGGCCGATGCTGAAAAAATATGGATTAACTTCTGCCCTCCCCAACGGTGCAGGCAAAGGAATAGAAGATGGATTTAACAATCCACAATTTCATGATGAATTGGTAGAAAGTTTTTCCAATGTCATTCCAAAAGTGGCGGCTGCAGGATTTAAGCAAATTATTTGTTTCTCTGGTAACCGGAGAGGACTGGATGATGAAAAGGGAATTGAAAATTGTGCTATCGGTATCAAACGCCTTTTGCCAGTT
>JAYSOP010000122.1:0-5631 GCA_043722905.1 Chryseolinea sp. | reverse complement strand
GGACGAGGTCGCGACTACGCTAAAGCTTCGTCGGACGAGGTCGCGACTACGCTAAAGCTTCGTCGGACGAGGTCGCGACTACGCTAAAGCTTCGTCGGACGAGGTCGGTGATCGGTAATCGGTGGAATACCGGTACACTTCCTAACTAATGCCTAACGCCTGATTCCTGGACGCCCTACTGTTTTTTCAACTTTTCCAACTCTGCATTGATATAATCTTTGGACATCCATTGATCTCCGAGCATGACGCCGGCGATATTACGCGTTTGAGTGATGTCGGAAAGAGGATTGGCATTCAACAAAATTAAATCTGAAACAGCTCCCTGTTTCACTGCGCCACTATCCTTCTGCTTCAAATACTTTGCAACGTTAAGGGTACCGGTTCTTATCGCCTGATATGGTGTGAGGCCGGCCAGCACCAGATACGCCAGTTCATGGTGGGTGGAGAAGCCCGGAACGTTAAAGATCTGAGGAGCATCACAACCCAGCAGAAGGCCCACGCCGTTCCTGTGGCATTCAAGAATTAATTTTCTCCTCAACTTTACAAAGTTGGTGATCTTTGCAACATCGTATTCCGGATTTTTTATCAGATTATTTTTGCTGGAGATCCACTGGTCAACAACCTCCGGTTTCATATATAGCCTATCGGGATCATTCTTAAAATCATCTGTTGTATAATCAGGATGAAACCAACGTTCGGCCAGCGCTTGTGTGGGCACTACCCATATGTTAGCGGACTTTAAAGCTTTCATTAGTTTTGGGATTTGTCCGGCATCTGCTTCATCCGCCACGAACATTCCGAAAAGACCTGCTTGCTGCTCTGTCATTTTCTCAATTCCTGGAACAAGCGCTTCGACAAAACCATCCAGGTGATCGATTGAAGAATACCCAGCCTCTATCGCACGCCAGACCCCCACGTCGAAAGAGACGTGGCCCGCGAAAGGCATGCCGGTTTGTTTTGCCGTGGATGCAATGGCATCGAATTTCTGTCGGCTTAATCCGGGATGGAGCTTTAAGTAATCATACCCCGCTGACTTTTGGTTTCTTACCATTTCAGCCCCGGCTTCCGGAGAAGGTACACTCGTTCCGTTAAAGGAGGGCCCCGTCGTATAAAAGTGCGGCCCCATTACTTCACCTTTGCGTATGCTTTCACGTAGTTCAAGGTGTTTCGGATGACCCAACATTCCGCGAATGGTAGTAATTCCATTCAAGGCAAAAAGCATCATCACTTCTTTCATGGCGCTGATGTCATCTGATGGTGGAACATGTGCGTGCATTTCTGCCAATCCCGGGAGGAGGTACTTTCCTTTCCCGTTAATCACAAAAGCATCGGTATCATATTTGATTTTTTTGAGGGGTCCCATTGATGCGATCCTTCCACCCCTCACAACTACCACCTGGTGTTCCAGTATTTTTTCATCATCCATGGAGATGACATTGACGTCTTCGAAAACTACTTGCCGCTTTGCCGAAGAAACGGTTTGCTGCGCATTTGTCCACAGCGTACAGCACACCATAACAATTGTTAGTATGTTTTTCATAGAAGTGTTTTTGATGCTTATTGTCATGTAAACTTACATCCGTATTACTCATCCCAGAACCAAATGGTATTCAGTCTTGTTTGATGTACTTAGTGATGCATTAAGATAAAAAAAATCGCTATCTTTACTTCGAATAATATATTGACACAGGCGCAAACGATATCATCCTATCAGTCCACACTTCAGGCGGTCGCTATGCGGATGCTTCGGTCAAAAGCTGATGCTGAAGATATGGTGCAGGAAACATTTATGAAGTGGCTGTCTCAGGAACAAAGTAAAATAAAAAACACCAAAGCCTATCTTATCAAAGCGGTTACCAATAATTGCATTAATCATCTAAATGCTGTTAAGCGCAAACGGCTGGAGTATGAGGAGTCTTTTCACTGGCCTGAATTCATAGAAAGATTTAAGGAGTCGGACTTTTCACATCTTGACCTGGAGACAGAATTGTCCCGTGCGTTTCAGGTTTTGCAAAATAAGCTCGAGCCGCTGGAACGGGCGGTGTATGTTTTAAAAGAGGTGTTTGATTTTGATTACAAAGCCCTCCAGGAGCTTTTGAATAAAAATCAGGATCATTGCCGGCAGCTTTTTTGTAGGGCAAAGAAAAAGATCAATGACGAAAAAGAGCATTTTAATGCTGTTTTTCAGCCCAAAAAGACTGCTTTGCTTGAAAGCTTCCGCAAAGCGTGCGAGTTTGGTCAGCCGTTAGACCTTGTGACCCAGTTACGGGAAAACTGACCCCATTCGGCCATAAAAACTAATTTTAAAATATTTTCTAGAAATCTGTCACAAAACGTGGCTTGCCTTGTCTTAGGGTTAGTTCACCAAAATCCGGACAGGATAAAACCGTAAACCTAATAATTCATGATCGCCATTTTTGTCATTTTTGCTGCCCATTGGTACTTATCACTATTTTTTCAGACGTTTTTCCTTCATCGTTATTCCTCTCACAGGGCTTTTACCATGAATAAAACAACTGAAAAGGTGTTTTTCGTATTGACCTGGATTTTCCAGGGTTCGAATTACCTGAGCCCGTATGGGTACGGGGTTATGCATCGCATGCACCACGCTTTTGCCGATACCGAAGATGATCCACATTCTCCGAAGTATGATGAAACTATCTGGAATATGATGTGGAAAACCAAGACCATTTATTCCGCTATTGCCAACAAAAAAATGATCCCGGACAAGCGCTTTACAGAAGGCGTTCCGCAGTGGGAAGCTTTTGATAAGATCGCGAGATCATGGCCTTCACGTATTTTCTGGGGTATTATTTATGTATTATTATTTGTTCAGTTCGCCACGGTTTGGTGGGTGTGGGCTTTGTTGCCGCTGATGTTTTTGATGAGCCCGATTCACGGTGCCATTATTAATTGGTTTGCCCATAAATACGGATACCGTAATTTTGAAGTAGGCGATACTTCAAGGAATTTTCTTCCTGTCGACTTTTTAATGATGGGAGAGAGTTACCACAACAATCACCATAAGAATGGTGGTCGGGCCAACTTCGGAGGTATACGCTGGCATGAAATCGATCCTACTTACCAGGTAATTAAAGTACTTGATAGATTGAAAATAATAAAGTTGGTTCAGCAGAAAACAGTGAGCCTTGAGCGTGTTCAAAAAGCGGCGTAAAAAAACGCATTACTATAGATAACAGAAAAGGTGCTTAAAAAAAGCACCTTTTCTGTTATCAGTGACAGATTATTTTAGCTACCCTTGCACGGCCTGTTTCCTCACGTCTGCTTCCTTCTTCTTATTCACTATGGCTCCGTTATCGTTTTGCCCTTTGGTATCCACCGCGTGCTCCGACGGTTTCGCTTTATGGCCCTTTCTGTCGGCATACACCCGGGTGAATTCTGCGCCAAACAAAAGTATCAGGCCTGCGTAGGAAACCCACAGCATAATGAGGATAATCGTGCCGGCGGCACCATAAGTTGATCCTGGCTCACTTTTTCCAAAATATAGACCCAGTGCATATTTAGTTACCACGAACAGTATAGAGGTTATGACTGCACCTGTCCAAACACTTCGCCAACCCACTTTTGCATCCGGCAAAATTTTGTACAGCGCGGCAAAGAGTACGGTTACCACACCAAATGAAACGATGATATCCAAAATCGAGAATACTATATTTAATCCCTCTGAAATATGGCTTGCTACCCATTGCCCTAGCGCGGATAAACCTGCCGACAGAACCAAGGAAACCAATAATAAAAATCCAACCACCACAATTAGACCAAAAGAAAATACCCTGTCCTTGATGAGTTTTAAGAATTTCCCCTTCGGTTTTGGCTTAACCTCCCAGATTTTATTAAAGATCTGCTGCAGCTGATAAAAAATCCCTGTTGCTCCAAACAACAAAGTAGCAACTCCCAAAATTGACGCCAGCACCGTGCCTTCCTGTTGCGTAGCGTTCGCGATTATATTTTCGATATCCCTGGCGGTGTCGCCGCCGATCATACCTTGAATCTGGCCTGTAATCTGACCCGTAACTGCTTCCCTTCCATAAAAATACCCAGCCAGGTTAATGATGACCACCAGCAATCCTGGTAGGGAAAAAATGGTATAATAGGCAATGATGATACTGTTATTGAATGGCTCCCTTTCGTTAAACTTCTTAAAAGTTTCCTTTAATATGGGTCTCAGGCTTTTTATATACTTCCAGGTTTTCATAAGCGCGAAATTATTTACACAGTAACAGCATAAATAATTATTATGCCGTTAGACTTTTGCCCGAATTTTAGCGGAATGCTTGATGGCGATTTTCCATAGTTATTTCATCCCCCTCCAACTACCCTCACGCGTCTGGAATTAAAGCCTCTCATAATCTTCACTCAGGAGTCGCTCGTAGGAGGACCTTGAGCAGGGAGAATTTCTGAGCATTCTCAGATTCCGTCAGCGGCGTTATCCACTCCACAATTCACTAAGATCTGGTGCCTTTTAGCTTCTCATCTGGACTTATTCAAGAAGTGCCATCAAGCGGAATTTATTAGGAGGGCCACGGGAAATTCCTTAAAGATATCCTGTATGGAAATCTGATTAGGCGACTCGAAAATCTCCCCTGTAAAAAGGTTTGTCCATTGCGCAGGGGCGTCTTCCGGTAGAATAATAAACTGGTCGGGTCCTGACACATTATCAGTATTCATGTCATGTTTCACCAATCCCAGTGGTATAACCACCATTACCCAGTTTTGTCCGTTCTTTCGTGCATAGGCCGCTGCGCTGAGATCCTTTCCGCTAATCTGCAAAGGAATGTAGTCTCCTTTGATAAACAGCAGCGGTTGTGATTTTCGGAAATTCAATGTTTTCCAAGTCACAAATAATTTTTCGATACCTGCTTGCCGGTGTTCGCGCAAGAATTCCATCATGGCATCTTTTCCTTTTTGTTCTTTTAGAACAAGTTGCCAAAGAAACTCCATCCGCATATTATAATCTACCGGACGCCGGTTGTCAGGGTCAACGAAACTGAGGTCCCATAATTCACATCCCTGGTAAATATCCGGAATTCCCGGCGCGGTTAATTTCACCAGCGTCTGGCTCAACGTATAAACCATAGCGTGTTCATACACCGTTTTGATAAAAGGAATAAAAGACTGCAAAAAATGATGGCGCTCACCGACGATATTTTCAATAAAATCGTTGCATCCCTTCTCATATTGTTCATCAGGCTCGGACCAGTTGGTGTTTACTTTCGCTTCACGAAGCGATTTGTTCAGGTAAGCCTGCACTCTTTTAATCCATTCACCTGTAACCTGGCAATCTTCGGGGAAGCCACCCACCATGGACTGATAAATAAAGTATTCATCATTTAACTGAGGAACCGTTTTACCGTTCATCTTTTTACGGAAGGTGGCATTCATGCGGATCCATTCGGCAACATGTTCCTTCCATAGTTCGGGGATCCTGCTAAGTACATTTAACCTGACCCGCGCATCCTCGCCACGTTTTGTGTCATGGGTAGCGGTGGCGTTTAATGATAACGGGGTGGCTGCCTGCCGGATAAGCATCTTTTCATGAAAAGCCTGAATGCTCATTCCCAGCGTAGCAGGAGCATCACCTACCTCATCATGAGAAATGAGCGGATTATA
>JAYSOP010000121.1:0-2719 GCA_043722905.1 Chryseolinea sp. | reverse complement strand
CATACACCTGAAAGGGTTTTTCTTTACTGGCCTTGAACTTATAATTTTCTCCAAGATTACCAAGAATCAGGTCCTGATCACCGTCTCCATCGAGGTCATCCGCAACAACTGAATTCCACCAGCCTTCAGTGCTCTCTAATCCGTAATTCCGGGAAATATCTTCCAGTTTACCCTGCACAAAGGAAAAAATCCTGATGGGCATCCATTCCCCGACCACTACCAGCTCCGACTTATTATCGCCGGTTAAATCTACCCATACCGCAGCATTGACCATTCCTGCCCTTGACAGCAGGGGCGCCATTGAGCTGGTTTTATCCACAAAGGTGCCCTGCTCATTTATCAACAGATAGCTTTGCGGATCTTTGGGATAGGTGCCCGCTACTACTTGTCCCCCCCTGAAAATATCCAGGTCGCCATCAACATCAACATCATATGGAACAACACACGATCCGCTGCTGATGGTTGGAGGAAGGGTCGCCACTGTAAAATCTCCTCGTCCGTTGTTCAGGTACAACCTGTCCTGATACATGGCAGAACCCTGAGGAAATTCACTGCCCCCGCTTACCACATACAGATCAAGATCACCATCCTGATCAGCATCGAAAAAAGCGGAACCCATATCTTCGTATGCCTTATCTTTTTCCAGCGCGGTGGTTACCTTTTTATGCAGCTTAGCATTTTGTTGAACGTATAAACTGCCCGCCTGGCCGGCAGCTCCCCCAATAAAAAAATCTTCCTCTCCATCTTTATTTACATCTCCAATTGAAATAAATGGCCCACTGCGGGAAAACATATGCGGCAAAAGAATCTGGGTTTCATATTCATTTACAGGGTTTTCAACATGCTTAAAATCTGTAGTAATTAGCGCAGGGGTTTCACTAAAAATAGTTTTCTTATTATCTGGTTTTAGTGACTGGGGTTTTTCAGATGTATCATACCTCACCTCCAGCTTCTGGTTGGCCTTAATATTTTTCAAACGTGTTTCAGCTCCATCATTCCATACAACCTTGAGGCTATCGAGAACTTGCGTTTTCCCCAGTCCGAAGTGAACGACAGGATCATTGGAAGATAAATAACCCCGAACGGTTTTATTTTCAAAGTACTGCAATTCGCCATGGCAGTACAAAGTTACTTTCGCTCCGATGCCATCCCTGTTTTCGCGGGGACCCTTTAAATGTAGCATCAGGTAGTTGTTGCGGGAGGCAGACGTGTTTTCGTAAAGAAAGGCTTCATCATCCAGGTTATTCACCACCAGATCCAGGTCACCATCGTTATCCAGATCACCCACGGCAGCGCCATTTGAAAAGCCGGGATCCTGGAAACCCCACGCTTCGCTGACATCGGCGAATTGTAGATTGCCTTTATTCCTGAAAACATAATTATTTACACGGATAGGGTCATATACATTGATGAATTCTTTAAATCCTTTTTCCATCATTTCAGCCGGAGACTGGTATTTATGCATATTACTTTTAATATAGGCGGCAAGCTTTTGCTGAGCATCGCCGTCAAAGACATCACGCTTATATCCGTTCGCCACGAACAAATCACGACGGCCATCATTGTCGAAATCTGACAGGAGGCATGACCAGCTCCACTCCGTTTTCGCGACACCTGCGAGCTGCGAAATCTCGCTAAAAAAAAGATTACCCTGATTTAAATGAAGCGCATTGTGCATATACTGCTTGTGCATGCCATTGTCGACAATGGCGTTAAAGCCGGCAACATCCATGGAGGGCATTGATATTTTCGAACGATTATAATCCTCCGGAAGCATTTCACTAACGATGATATCTTCCAGTCCATCGTTATTAATATCGGCCACATCTGTCCCCATGGAATACATAGAGATGTGATTGGTGGTTTGTTTGATCTGTTCCTTGAAGGTGCCGTCCTTTTGGTTGATGTACATATAGTCACCTTCCGCAAAATCATTGGCGACAAAAATATCTGTGTAACCGTCATTGTTAAGATCTGAGGTTACTACGCTCAGGGCGTATCCAAAGTTATTGGTAATCCCGGCACGCAATCCGATTTCTGTATATTTTCCTTTTTCGTTCAGGTATAATTTATCGCGGCTTGAGGGAGCAGATAGTTTTTTTTGCCTGATCATTTCCGTTAGTGGCAAATCAAAAGTATCCGGACGGTTGGTGATGTAGAGATCCAGATCCAGGTCATTATCAAGATCAAAAAAAGAAGCGTGAATTGAATAACCGGATTCATCCAGTCCGTACTCATGCGCCTGTTCCTTAAAAGTAAGATTCCCCTGATTAATGAATAAAAGGTTTTTTCGTTGCGTCTCAGTTTCTTTCCAGCCACCTTTGCAAACATAAATGTCCATCAGGCCATCTGAATTGATGTCAATCATGGTGACGCCGTTATTCCATCTTCCGGTACCTTCAATGCCTGCAGTTTTACTGATATCCCGGAACTTCAAATTGCCCAGGTTGAGGTATAGTTTATTGGGTATCTCATTTCCGGTAAAATAAATATCCGATAGCCCATCATTGTTTATATCACCGATACCCACCCCTCCGCCATTGTAGACGTAGGCGAAATAATCAAAGAAGTTATGAATGTTTTCATCCACTACATTTTTAAAGGTAATACCGCTGTGGGTGGACGTCACTTTTTTAAAAACGGGTTCCTCCCCGGCAATGGTGCCCTGGTTTTTTTCAGTTCCTGGTCCACATCCTGATATCAGGAGCACCATCACAAA
>JAYSOP010000120.1:0-4369 GCA_043722905.1 Chryseolinea sp. | reverse complement strand
GTAATGATGGGAACCAGAGCATGATGGTCGGGATGGACTCCCTGACTTAAATTAATCTGGTTCGATTTATTTTTGTTGTCAAAAGATCCGCGTCCATCTGCAACGGTCTGGGTAGTCGCATTAAGTTTCGCGATGCCTGCATAACGTATCTCTATGCTCGAGTTTGGCAATGCAGCTGGCCAGGTGGCACCCGCAGCAAGTGCCGGAAAAATATTATACAGTAGATTTTTTTCGTGCCCCCCCGTCACGGTAATATTGCTGTTCGGCGTGGAGGCGTTGTAAGTCACAGAATGGATATAAAGATATTCCCTGCTATGGTTGATTGCTGGATCATTCTCGTTAAGATTTTGAGAAACCAGATCAAATCCATTTCGGTTCTGATCGCGATAAGAGACCATCAGTTGACGGGGCGTTGCCGGATTCGAAATATCCCAGGCTTCAAAAGGAACGCTTGTAGTGTAATCCTGGTAAGCATAATTGCTCGCCTCCACTCCGCTTGTCGCTCCCTGGGGAACGAAAAACCGGTGTGCCCTTTGTGATCTGCCGGGACCAAATCTTAATTGAACCGTAATCTTCGGATCCGAAACATCGACAGTAAGACGCTGACGATCCCATTCTATGTCTTGAAATGATTGGAGGAAAATAAAACCCTCCGTTCCTTTTTCCACTAATTTCCAGGTGTCCACGATGGTAGAACCAGTACCCAGGGTGGTCCTGAAAAGACTTACTCCACCAAAATAAACTTTGTTTGCAGTGAAAGGATCACCAAGAACCGTGTTGTCATAAAATCCCTGCCCCTCCAGGAAGTCTACAGGTTCATCATTAAAGTTGATGTTTACCAGTGACCAGGTCACACCGGAATTGTCTGAATAATAAAGATCGGACTGATTTCCCGACAACGATCCTTCCGCGGAAACAAATATTTTATTAGGACTCACCGGTGAAACTGAAATCTCCAGGCGACCATCAGGAGCCATACCCTCGCTGGATAAATTCCAGGTCTGACCAGTATCAGTGGATTTCCAAATGCCCGCGCCGTTCTGTGAGGCATACTGAATGTTAAAGTTTCCCGGTGTCGCTATTATCTGTTCAAAAATTCCCTTTATTTCTTTCACTTTCGTCCAGGTAATACCTCCATCCGTGGATCGCATAATAGAAGAAGTGTCATCTGTGGATAAATTATGAGGTGCTGTGGAGGCAAGGATCACATTTCCATCAGCAGGATTTACTATCAACCGCGTAATGATATTAAACTCGGGATTATTATTGGTCGAAGGAAGTTGTTGCCAGCTCTGCCCTTTATCAATGGATTTAAATATTCCATTGCCAATGGCAGAATACACAGAAGAAATGAATTCACCGGTTCCGGCGTAAATAACGTTAGCTGCTGCATCAGAAGCAAAGGAGGAAATCGGAAGTGCGGGGAAATCGATACTTTCTTCAGTCCAACTCGATCCGCCATTCGATGTTCTCCAGATTCCGCCCGTAGCCGAACCAGCGAGCCATGTGTTGTTATTGGGATCTCCGGAAATATTCAGTAATGCCCGCGTTCGTCCGGGAACATTCCCGGGGCCGCGTTCAATCCATTCTGAGACACCGTTTGATTTTGTCCTTGCTCCAGAATTTCTTTTTCGAAACACGGCATTGGCTTTTGCACGGCGAAGTTCATTCCATTTATAGCCAGAGGCATATTGCGGGGCGCTTTCATTATCGCGGGTGCGAATGCCACGGTGAAACTCCAGATACTTACCAGGTTTATCCGTTTTACTCAACTTCTTGAATAGAGGCTGGACAGGGTGATATTTTTTTGAATTTTTTTTTAATTCAATACCTCCCCAAAGGAAAGTGCAAAAGAAAATAACGAGCAGGGCAATCTTTCTCAACGGTCCTTATTTTACGGTTGTGAATTTACATGAATTATTTTTTTGGTGCTACTTTCTTCTTTTCCGGATGGCGAGGAGGAAAAAACCTCAATTGAATCATGGTTATACCATTTCACATATCCGCCGCTGAAGGTTCCTTCGCGCACAATGGTATTGTCTGACAAGCGGACAATAATATATTTGATTTTCCGGCGGAAATGGTCCGCATGTCTTTTCTGCTGACACAAAGCATAGGTCTCTGAAGTATTGAGTACAACCTCATTTTCAGCACCAATGGTTTGCCTCACAAGTGATGCGAAATTTTTATCTTGATCCGGCTTATTCTGAGCTGACCGGCAACTGCCTGCTGTGATGAATATCAAAATTAAAATAATTGTAAACGTGTTGATTTTAAACATGATTGATCTTTATGTTTTTTCGATTGAGGTTTGGCATTGGATGGATCAACCTCGCAGACAACTTCGGAGCATTTATTTCGCAAGAAATAAATTCCGATTAACATCATGTTTTTTGCTTCTTCTTTTTCGCAGCTGGAAAGAGAACATTATTTAGAATGAGCCTGTAACCTGGCGAATTCGGGTGTTGATGAAGGTCGGTAGGTTCTTCATGAACCTGATGCTGATAGTCTTCAGGATCGTGGCCTCCGTAAAACGTCCAGAAACCTTTTCCAAAAATGCCGTGAATATATTTAGCTTCTTTGATATCGCGATTTTCACCCATGACTACGGCGTCGGGTTTAATCAGCGATTTTTTGAAGCCCGTGGTTTGACCAAAAAAGCCAGGGATAACCCGTGTGTGATTCTGGGTTAACATAGTGGGAATGGGATCCCACTTTGCCGAAAATTCAAAAATATTGAAATAGTCATTGTCCTGCCTCAGACCCCGTTCATTGGGATGATTATCAATGTCAGAAAACTCATATTCGTAAGGATCGCGCTTCAGCCTGAAGTCTGTAAACGCGAGCGTGTTCTCGTAATTTAACTTCTGCTGTGCCTGCGGGTCAGCTGGATCGCCATCGAACATCCGCTCACAAATATCAACACCTTCTGCGGCCAGGGCGATATCATACGTATCCGTTGCCGAGCACATGGCAAATAAAAATCCTCCCCCTGCGATAAATTCCTTCATCTTTTTCGTCACAGCCAGCTTTAGCTGAGAAACCTTATGAAAACCATGTTTGCGCGCAAGATCCTCCGATTCTTTAACCTGTTCCACATACCACGGCATGTTGCTGAACTGACTATAGAATTTTCCATACTGGCCTGTAAAATCTTCATGATGCAGGTGGATCCAATCGTACTTCGGCAGCACTCCGTTCATGACCTCGTCATCAAAAATAACGTCATAAGGAATTTCAGCATACGTGAGAACCAACGTTACCGCGTCATCCCACGGTTGTTTCGACTTGGGAGAATAAACTGCAATGCGCGGGTATTTTTCCAGCTTCATCACATCATAATTCAGCGCCGGACTGGCAATTTCCGTAATGATCTGATTGGCCTGTGCATCCGAGATCACTTCAAAACTTACGCCCCGGATAACCAACTCATTTTGAATAGCCGGATGTTGCTTTACCATGAAACTGCCTCCGCGATAATTGAGCAGCCAGTCAACTTCAATTTCATTTTTTAAAACCCAATACGCAATTCCATAGGCTTTCAGGTGATTGGTTTGATTTCCATCCATAGGAATAAGAATGGAATTAGCTTGTGCCAACCGACAAAAGAAAAGAAAGCATAACAACAGGGATAATCGCATCGTAAACAGACCCTTAATAGTGGTTATAAATTTACCGATCATCAGTGGTATTTGCATAACTTTATTTGAATTACCGGTTTTAATAAAAAATTAGGGCCAAAGTGTAATATTTAACCCTGTTTTTCAACGTATTGCCTATTACATTGCCACTGAACCATGAATCTTATCGAAAATATCAAGGAAGGTTTGAGATCGATCCAGGCAAATATGCTTAGATCGGTGCTCACAGCCCTTATTGTGGCTATTGGCATAACCGCATTAGTAGGTATGCTCACAACCATTGACGGTATTGAGCATTCGGTGAGTGAGAGCTTATCCTCCCTCGGCGTCAATACATTCGATATTAATTCAAAGACCAACCGGAATATGAATACTCAGGGAGTCACCCAGAAAACATATCCGCAGATAACGATGGGAGAGTCGTTTAAGTTTATAGATCAGTTTAAAGTTTCATCCACAGTAAGTTTATCCTCTTACCTGACGGGTATTGCAGAGATCAAGCGATTATCGCAAAAGACAAATCCAAATGTGGCTGTTAATGGCACGAATGAAGAGTATTTTGCTATCAAAGGGTTGGATTTTGAAAAAGGAAGGGGTTTCTCAACCCTGGAAATACAATATGGTACCCAGGTAGCGGTGATCGGATACAAAGTTTATGAAACCCTTTTCAAGGATAAAGAGGAACCCCTGGGGTCGGAAATAACCTTTTTGGGATCCAAGTTTAAAAT
>JAYSOP010000119.1:0-5567 GCA_043722905.1 Chryseolinea sp. | reverse complement strand
TAACCCGGGGTTTGAGTTTGCGTGTAAAGCGGGCAGTTTGCACTGCACAATCCACAATGCTCTTTCTCAGTCACTGGCGAATGTAATCGACATAATTTCAGAAAATAGTCCTACGCTGCAGAAGGAGAAATGGATCCAGCGGGAGCGTTATCAGGAGTTGATGAATAATCATTTCACAAAGTCTGGTAGTTTCGATCTGGCAAAGCAGGTAATTCACCGCGACGATCAGATCTCTGCCGATAACATTTTCCACGTTCTGTACGATGGCTCACATACTAAGTTCGTCGCTTTTTCTCTGGAACAGGTTGAAAGCCAGAATTTCAAAACCCTTACGGATAAAGGTAATGACCGGAATGTTAACATCATTTCAGGCAAAAGTATAAAAGATGGAAATTTTCTTGCCTCCGTGCCGCAGACTTATGCTTTTATCATAAAGGGCGTGAAGTACGAGAACGAATGGTATTATGAAAAGGCTAACGTAACCTACTTTGAGGCCGAGTCGGTTCAGGAAGGAAGAAGGATGTATTTTAACAACCTGCAGAAGTGGAACTTCTTTATGGAAAACTCTACAATGGTGAGCCCGAGTTTTTGGGAGACAGCGCTCTTTGAGAAAGTGCCTGACCTGAGACAACATCCTGACTGGGATAAATATGGTGAGGACATGTGGAAAACGGAGGAAAAGAACAACAGAAGCTATATCGGCATGTATGAGATCGTAGCAAACGGAAAAAGACGAAAAAAGCAGGCTGAAAACGAATTATTTGAAACGCAGGTAAAGAACAATATTCTAAGGCCAGCCTATGAGCTATTGAAGAAAAAGTATCCTGAAAAGTGGGCAGACTATTCCGACAAGACCGTCATCTATTCCAGTGCAAAGGAGGTTGTGATTAATCCAGTTCTGCTGACAGATAATAAGGGTGTGAAGTCCATACATTATTTTCTAGCGATTCCGAATGTCAATGAAATTTTTGAATGGACCTATTTTCCTGTCCAGGAGACAAAGCTTAGCGCGAGTGTATTCGACACTATTGTGGTCGACCAACTCGAGTCTATCACCGAATGGAATTTTTCTTATGATACCCTTGATGACGAAGAATTTTGGAAAAAGTACGTCCTCCTGAAAGAAAATGATCGGTTCAGGTACTTGAGAAAAGTTGGACTTTAGAGACCCGTTAGAATATTATACGAAAACCGCAAAAGTCTCATTGATGGTTTCAACCTTATCCTGAAAAAAATGCACGCATGAGTGGCCAGCAATGATATCGAAGCATCACCCGAAACAATGCAGAATACAATAATAAATAAAGCGACGTCGATCGTAGATGGTTATCTCATCGCAAACGATAAACGAATTTCGCTGGAGTCAGTAACCGGAATGAAATATGGATGGATGCCAATCCGGCTTGACATGTACACTATCGGAAGTCGTTACTTGCTTGAACTTACGAGTCCTGATCAAATAGTACAGGTTAACTTTCGATCGTGGTTCGGCATCCAAAAAGAGAACCAAAACGCCCGATTTAGCGCATTAATGGACGCAATCTGGGAAGCCACTGTCGTCCGGTTACTCAACGAAATGGTCGACCGGATTAATGAAGGCGTGACAGTCCACGTGGGCCAATGTGATATCAATGTCAGCGGAATAATGCTTAGAACTTTTCAAGTTCCATGGGATGACCTATCATATCAAAAAAATTATAATAAGCTGACAATTAATTCTAAGTCAAATGCTTCCGTGTGGACAAATTTGTATTACACTGAAACAAGCAATGTTCATATCTTGAAATATTTTCTGGACCACAAATTTTCTGAAGCCTGACTACAATTTGTTTTCGAAATCATTGACGGCATGCGTAGGTTTGAGGATGATACAAAGTAGTAGGCAGTTGCCGTGAGCCATTGCCACCACTGGATGCTTTAGCGAATTTCTCAGCTAACGAAGGTGCAACACCCTCTTATTCGTTTACGGGCCAGTATCTGAATCGCTGATTGACGCGGACTAGAGGATTGCGCGGATTTTGAATGCAAAGCTTTTTCTTCAAATCGTTATCTATTCCTTTACTCATTGGCCCGACCGATAAATTTATCGGGAATGAGTTTTAGTGCTCTGTTTTAGATACGATGTTATTCTTTAAACACGTATGAAAATCCGCCTGCATGCCTGTAGATGATTTTAAGTTGGCCATGTTCCATTTAGGTTTGCATGCGGGGTATGACCGTATCACTAAAACAATCTTTATTACTTACGGTATCATCAATGAAACCTTTAACCCACTTGTTCGTTAAGTCTAAAAAATATTAATGACCCCACTACTTATGAACCTGAAGGGCGTTCATTTACAATCCTGATTGCTGTGTTTGCATTCTCCGCCTGTGATCAAGAGGATGACGAAAATGTGGTACCTGAGCCGGGCGTTATTATAGAAGGAAAAAAATATCCGACCGTTGTTATTGGAACGCAGAGCTGGACAAGTGTCAATTATGCCGGCCCAGGCGGAGTTGCGTATGATGAGAATAATTCGAAGCCTGAGTACGGCAGGTATTATTCAAAGGCCGAATTGAAGTCTTTTACGCTGCCGGAGGGATGGCGAATTCCCAACCAGGAAGATTATGCAAAGCTGGCTCAATTCTACGGGATCACGCTGCCGAGTCACGGGACGGATACGGAAAAGATAAAATCCTTAATTTCCAAAACGGATTGGAATCATGTCCTGGGAACAAACGCTTCAGGTTTCAACGCATATGCTGCGGGTTACATTTTTGGATCTTCCGAACCAATGGACGGGGATATCGCAGAATTCTGGACGTCGGAAGGAATAACGTTTAGTATCCAGGAAGCGCGGGCGGAGTTAACCTCCCTGCGGGCAATATTTTATCAAAGCGACAACAGTCCGGATTATAAGTTCAACGTGCGCTTTGTGAAAGATTCCTAAGTGTCTGAATCGCTGATTGAAACAGATTAGAGGATTGCGCGGATTTTAGAATGCAATACTTGTTATTCAGATCTCTCATCTATCCCTTTACTGATATCCAAAAATCTTGGAAATCAATTAATCCGTTTAATCCGCGATTCAGACCATTCCGCACTAACGCTCATGAAGGAGCATCCATGACGTACCGAATCTGTCGCGCAGCATGGCGAAGCGGGAGGCAAATGGTGTTTCTGCCATTTTCATAAAGATCTGTCCGCCGTCTGAGAGGATGGCGTAAATGCGTTCGGCTTCTTCAGCGGTGTCGAGACGCAGGGTGAGATAGGCGCTGCGCATGGGCTCAGCGTTGGGGATGTCGGCTCCCATGAGCACGGTGTTGCCGATCTCGATCCGCGCATGCAGGACTGCATTTTTCCAGTCGTCCGGTATATTGGGATTTGGTTGCTCCCCGTGCCTGGCAATTCCCGTGATCTTACCCTTGAGGTTTTCCTCATAAAAACGGAATGCCTGCTCGCAGTTGCCGGGATAGTTTACGTATATATCGAGTTTCATGGGATTTTTTTTGGTTATCGTTCATGGTGCCTTCGACAAGCTCAGGCACCCCTTCGGCCCCTTCGGCAAGCTCAGGGGCCAACGAGCTCAGGGGCCAGAGGTGGGTACCTGAGCCTGTCGAAGGTCACACCTCCACAGTATCCTTCTCTCCAATTTGCTGTCTCCACATCGCGTAATACAGTCCTTTTTCCATTAGTAACTCCTCGTGCTTGCCTGACTCGATTATATGGCCGCGTTCGAGCACAAATATCCTGTCGGCATGCATGATGGTTGACAACCTATGGGCTATAAGGATAGTAACCTGGTTTTTAATTGCGGAGACATCGCGGATGGTTTCTGTGATCTCTTCTTCGGTAATGGAATCCAGTGATGATGTTGCTTCGTCGAAAACCAGAATGTCGGGTTGCCGAAGAAGTGCACGGGCAATTGACAGCCTTTGCTTTTCTCCGCCGGAAACTTTCACGCCACCTTCGCCGATGACGGTGTCGAGTCCTTTGTCGGCACGTGCAAGAAGGGATTGACACGCGGACTTCTTCAACACGCTCATACACTCTTCATCGGTGGCATCGGGCCTGACGAATAACAAGTTCTCACGAATGGTACCGGCGAATAATTGGGTATCCTGCGTAACAAATCCTATCCGTGCGCGCAGGTCATCCAGGTTTATATCCGTACTCGTGACATCGTTATACACTATTGTTCCCTCATTGGGATGATACAACCCTACCAGAAGCTTGACCAGTGTGGTCTTCCCCGATCCGGAGGGACCAACAAAGGCAATGGTTTGTCCGCTGCTCGTTACAAATGAGATGTCGTTCAGTGCGTTCGTACTCGCCGACTGGTGTTTGAAGGTTACATGGTTGAAACTCAAACGTTTTATTGCGCCCACGTGTATCGGATTTTCCGGTTTGCGTTCCTTCGGAAGATTCAGGATTCGGTTGAAATTCAACAGTGACACTTCTGCTTCGCGGTAAGCGATGATCACATTTCCTAATTCCTGCAACGGAGTAAACAGGAAGAAGGAATAAAACAGAAACGTGAAATACATACCCGGTGTTAGTTCATTGTCGAATATCAGTAGCAGGAGGATAACGATCATCACACTGCGAATAAAGTTCACGGTGGTGCCCTGCAGAAAGCTCATCCCCCTGACATACTTTACCTTCTTTAGCTCAAGGCCAAGGATCTTATAGGTAGTCTTGTTCAGGCGTTCGATTTCCTGGTTAGCAAGTCCGAGACTCTTGACGAGTTCTATGTTTCGCAGCGATTCTGTGGTAGAGCCCGCAAGCGCCGTAGTCTCTTTGACAATACTCTTTTGAACAACTTTTATTTTCCGGCTGAGCAGCCAGCTGGTAAAAGCAATGATGGGAACGGAAGCAAAGTAGACTAACGTAACTTTATAACTTACCGTGAGTGAGTAGATGATTACGAAGATCATTCCCACCAGGGTGCTGAACAAGACGCTGATAAAGGAGGTGATGAATTTTTCGGAATCGGTGCGGACTTTTTGAAGGATCCCCAGTGTTTCGCCGCTTCGCTGGTCTTCGAATGTTTGAAAAGGTAGCTCTAATGAGTGCTTGAGCCCGTCCGAATACATTTTGGCGCCGAGTTTCTGGACCACGATACTCGTGAAATAATCCTGAAGATTCTTTGCGATACGCGAGACCATCGCCGCGCCCACGGCTAAACCAACAAGGTATAAGATACCCTTAACAAAATCTTGACGCGAAAGGACGTCTTTCTTTTCAATAAAGTTATCGACGATCCTTCCTGTGATATGTGGATCCAGAAGGGAGAAGATCTGACTCGTTGCCGCCAGGAAGAGGGCGATGGCAATAAGGCCTTTATAGTTTCGCAAATAGCTGTAGAGTATTTTCATGCTGATACATAAACGTGGAAAGCCGGTGGGTGGTTCTGCCCTTCCAGTGCAATCTCTTATTTTTTATTGGGTTTTTCCATACGTGGCAGGGGTGTAATTTTGGATGGGGAAACGGTTATAGGGGTTGTTGTTATTGTTGTTGGTTGTTATATTGTTGTTGTTTGTTTTTGGTTGTTGTTGATTTGTTGGTTTGTTGGTTTGTTGTT
>JAYSOP010000118.1:0-2258 GCA_043722905.1 Chryseolinea sp. | reverse complement strand
ATGTACAAGGGCGAAGCAGACTGGACGCTGATCGGTAAAATCAAAGAGAATCCACGGATGCATATACCCGTTTTTGGAAATGGCGACATTGATTCTCCTCAAAAAGCCTGGGAATATAAAAATCGTTATGGTGTTGATGGATTAATGATCGGAAGAGCAGCCATCGGCTATCCCTGGTTATTTGATGAAATAAAGCACTACGTAAAGCATAAAAATATACCGGCGCCACCAGATATTTCGGAAAGGGTTCGGGTAACGCAAAAGCATTTGGCTTTCTCGATGCGGTGGAAAGGTAATCGCTTGGGAATATTTGAAATGCGAAGACATTATACAAATTACTTTAAAGGTATTCACGATTTTAAACCATTCAGAACGCGTCTCGTTGAGGCTGACAATGAAGAAGAAGTGCTGGCCATTCTCGATCAGGTCATTGAAACCTACGCTGATTTATTGATTTCTTCAGGAAATTAAAGTTAAGATCAATTCATGAGGGCAAAAGGTGATCAGCATAGGCATTTAAACAAAAATTTTTAGCAACTTCTTGCCGGCGGCTGATGATTATTTTTAAAAAAGCGCAACACGCTCATTGCCTCCGTTCAAAGTATAATCTCACAGATCCATGTCCATCCCATCGAACAACGGCGCCCGGGCACTCACCCTTTTAATACTCCTGGCTCTGATCTGGGGAACTTCCTTTATTCTCATGAAAAGGGGGCTATTGGTTTTTTCTGCCGGTGAAGTAGGTTCACTTAGGGTTGCCTCAGCTTCGTTATTTCTGCTTCCGGTTGCCGTAGCTAACATCAGAGGCCTGGACAGAAAGCACTACATTAAATTGTTTGCATCAGGGATGATGGGCATTTTCTTTCCGGCCTTCCTTTTCGCGATGGCGCAGACAAAAATGGAGAGCTCGGTAACAGGCATTATGAACAGCCTCACCCCCATATGTACGCTGTCGATTGGCGTGTCTTTCTTTCATCAGAAATTCCGCAAAAAATCAATCATTGGAATTTTGATTGGGCTAGTAGGGACGGTCATATTGATTTTGGCAAAATCTGAGGGCAGGATTGGTGGGGTAAACCTATACGCTTTGTTTGTTATTCTGGCCTGCCTCTTTTACGCAGTCAATCTCAACTTTATTAAATACAAAATATCCGATCTTAACGCCTTAACCATTACCAGTGTTTCGCTGATGTTGATCGGGCCACTGGCAATCTTCTTTCTGTTTACTTTCACCGAATTCAACGATAAGATCAGCGCGGTGGATGGGGCGTGGCAGGCGCTGGGGTATATTTTGTTACTGGGATTCATGAGCACTTGTCTGGCCACGATATTGTTTAACCTTTTGGTGAAAATAACGTCCCCACTTTACACCAGCTCGGTCACCTACCTGATCCCTATTGTGGCTGTATTGTGGGGAATCTTTGACGGCGAACAGCTCTTTGCAGGCCATTTTATAGGTATGGCGGCAATTATTGGCGGAGTTTACCTGGCAAACCGCAAATAACCCGCCCCGCAAGGCATTTACGACACTTTGATTTCAGGAAGGTCATTGACTCCAGATGACCCGGGTTAACCAAATACGTTTACTGGTTGGTACGGCAATTTAATGCCATTTAACAATTACAGGCTTTCGGATAATCATGAAATCTGTTTGGCGTTTTTTACTTTAGGATAAAATACATGCGAATTCTTTTCCTGTCAATAAGTTTACTTTTTTCTTTGGGAAAGGCATCAATGCTTTATGCTCAGGAGAAGAAAGATACGACTCAGGCAAAACCAGACACCACCCGAGCTCAGCAAATTATGAATGGGATTAAAGACAGCAAACTATCCGAACGCATCTTAAAATCCATAACCAGAAAAAGAAGTTCTAATCCCGTTGCCGCCATAAAAAGTGAGGAGGCATTTGTGCCTTATGAGGGCAAAATAATCCGGAGAATTATTTTCAGACATATCGATTTTCAAAAAACGGTTTATGACACCACAAAAAATATCAAAAACACCATCACCAAAATTGGAAACAAACTCCATAGCCGAACAAAACAATGGGTCATTCAAGACAATCTATTTATCCGTGAAAACAAACCCCTGAATCCATACAAGCTTGCCGATAATGAACGGCATTTGCGCGATCTTGATTTTATTTTGGACGCAAAGTTCTACGTCATTCCCATAAAAAACACAAAAGATTCTGTCGACGTTGTCGTGCTTACCCGGGACGTGTTCAGTATAGGCGGAATCATTAATCCTACGAGTAC
>JAYSOP010000117.1:0-3431 GCA_043722905.1 Chryseolinea sp. | reverse complement strand
GCGAGAGTCAACAATGTGAAAGCGCCAATGCCCGGTTTAATAATCGCTTTGAAAGTCAAGGTTGGAGACATGGTAAAATCTGGCGACCCGTTGCTGATTCTTGAAGCCATGAAAATGGAAAACATTATCAAATCTCCGGGTGACGGAACGGTAAAGTCGGTCAAAGTCATTATGGGAGAAGGGGTGGAAAAAAATCAGGTGCTGATTGAATTTTAATCCTTCGTAATTTTATTACTTCCCTATATTTGCACAATTTGTTTGGATGGATTGAAACTGAATTACCAGAAGAAGCTTAAAGCAAGCAAAGTTTTTAGAAACCTATGATCAAATACAAACGCATTTTGCTCAAACTCAGTGGTGAAGCATTGCAGGGTCCATCAAAAAGTACAAACATAAGCCCCGCAATGTTAGAGCAGTATTGTGATGAGATTAAAAGTATCAGGCAGGAAGGAATTGAGATTGCCATTGTGATAGGCGGAGGTAACATTTTCCGAGGTGGCCAGGCGGAAACCCTTGGCATTGACAGAGTTCAGGGTGATTATATGGGTATGCTCGCAACCGTCATTAACGCGATGGCATTGCAAAGTTCGCTCGAGCGCCATGGAATGTATACCCGGTTAATGTCAGGGATTAAAATGGAGCAGGTTTGTGAGCCGTTTATCCGACGGAGGGCTATCCGGCATTTGGAAAAGGGCAGGATCATCATTTTTGGTGCTGGCATTGGAAACCCCTATTTCACAACTGATTCCACGGCTAGTTTGAGGGCCATTGAGACACAATGTAATGTTGTTTTGAAGGGAACCCGGGTTGACGGCGTGTATACCGCTGATCCCGAGAAGTTTCCGGAAGCTACCCGTTACGAAAACCTTTCCTTTCAGGAAGCTTATGAGAAAAATTTAAACATCATGGATATGACGGCGTTTACCCTTTGTATGGAGAACAAACTGCCCATCATTGTTTTTGATGTGAATAAGAAGGGTAACCTTTTGAAGATCGTGAAAGGTGAAAAAGCAGGGACGCTCATCAGCTAAGTAACCAATAGGGTGGTTCTCTATCCTGAACAACTTGGCCGCCGAAGGCTTAAGCATAGATTTTAGCCCGTACAAACAATTTCTATATTTACTGAAATCATTTGACCTTATGGACGAACTCGAATTATACCTTGATGAAGCCAAAGACCTGATGAGTAAGGCCATTAATCATCTGGCTTCCGAACTCACTAAGATCAGAGCGGGTAAAGCCAACCCCGCCATGCTCGATGGAATTATGGTTTCTTATTATAGTGCCATGACGCCCCTGAATCAGGTTGCTTCGATGACCACACCTGACCCCCGCACTATATTTATACGACCCTGGGAAAAAGGTATCATCCAGGAAATTGAGAAAGCGATTTTAACTTCCAACCTGGGGTTAAACCCTCAAAATGACGGGCAACAGGTAATTATCAATATCCCCATGCTGACGGAAGAAAGAAGGAAGCAATTGGTAAAACAGGTAGGGCAGGAGTGTGAACATGGCCGGGTGAGCATCCGCAATATCCGCAAGGAAACGAATGAAGAGCTAAAAAAAGTGAAAGGGGTGTCTGAAGATGATGTCAAACGCGCTGAGGAAAAAGTTCAAAAGCTCACCGATGAGTTTACCATTAAAATCGATGGTCTGCTGAAGAAAAAGGAAGTGGAGATTATGACGGTGTAGATAGCGAACGTTTGCAGTCGACCGCCAACAGTTAATTCGTCATTTTCGACCATTCGTCCCTGGACGTTCGTCATTGGTCATTTGAAAAGGTTTAAATTTATATTGTTTCCTAATTTAGAGGGAAATCACACATATGCATCAGGAAACTTATGGACAGCACCTTGCCCGCACTACCCGCAAGGTGGTAAAAGTGATATTGATTGTTGTTGCCATTGTAACGGTTGCTTTTTTAGCCCTTGCTTATTGGGGGATTTACGATGAGGGGGTAAGAGCGGGAACAGTCTTAAGGATCAGCAAGAAAGGAATGGTTTTTAAGACTTACGAAGGTCAATTGAATCTCAATACGTTCGGCGCCCTCAAGGGAGCCAATCCCATTATGGAATCTTTCAACTTTTCAGTTGTTGGAAATGATGAAACTGTAATTAAAGATCTTCAAACCGTGGCCCTGAGTGGTGAGCGGGTGAACCTACATTATGTATCGCGGTATCTGACGTTCCCCTGGAGGGGGGATACGAAATATTTTATTACTAAGGTAGAACGTCTGGGTCAGGAACCTTAAGCCCTTTAAATCGTTCAATGATTACATAAAGGAAGCCACAGGAAAAATAATTTACATGACAAAATTTTCTTCAGAGGTTGAAGCGGCCCATGCCTTGACCGTTTCATATCAGAATCTAAAGTCGGAAATTTCAAAAGTTGTTATCGGTCAGGACGAAGTTGTCAGGCAGGTATTAACCGCCATTTTTTGTCAGGGCCATTCGCTGTTGATTGGTGTTCCCGGTTTGGCAAAGACCTTATTGGTGCAGACCATTGCTACTTCCCTGGATCTTCAGTTTAAACGAATTCAGTTCACCCCTGATCTCATGCCCTCCGATATAGTGGGTGCTGAAACCATGGATAAGGAAAGAAATTTCAAGTTTGTCAAAGGCCCTGTGTTTGCCAACATTGTACTGGCAGACGAGATTAACCGAACCCCTCCGAAGACCCAGGCTGCTTTGCTTGAATCGATGCAGGAATACGCGGTTACCATTGCAGGTATGCGATATGAGTTACCCAGGCCTTTCTTCGTTTTGGCGACTCAAAACCCCATTGAACAAGAGGGTACCTACCCATTACCGGAAGCACAGCTTGACCGTTTCATGTTTAATATTCTGCTTACTTACCCGGCTTTCAAAGATGAAGTGGAAGTGGTAAGGGCTACCACTTCAGATGAAACACGTACGGTTAACAAGGTCCTGACGGGAGAGCAAATTTCTGCGTTTCAGCATTTGGTACGACGGGTACCCGTTCCGGATAACGTGATTGAATATGCGGTCGGATTGGCCAACAAGTCTCGTCCGGGAGTGAGCGGTGGGTCTTCAGTAGCCAATGAATACCTGGAATGGGGAGCGGGCCCAAGAGCGTCTCAGTATTTGGTGATGGGCGCTAAATGCAACGCGTTGCTGAATGGAAAATATTCTCCCGATATCGAAGATATTCAGGCCATCGCCAAACCCGTCATGCGCCATCGCATCGTTCGCAATTTCAAAGCCGAAGCGGAGGGTATCAGTGTGGATGATGTCATCAATAAACTCATGGCGTAAACGATGTCGAGATTTACGGTTAGACGGCCCTCAAATCCCGGCAATCCATAAATCCCATATCCTGGTCAGACCAATTACTCCACTATCAAATCGGTGATAACGATTTCGGAACCATTCAGTGAAGTTTCATATTGCCGCAACGGCCTCCAGGCT
>JAYSOP010000116.1:0-6572 GCA_043722905.1 Chryseolinea sp. | reverse complement strand
AGATAACCACCGTAGACAGTGTCCATAGCCTGGGGATACCATTTGTTCAGCAATTCATTTTTGATGGAATTTTCAATCTCATTGGCAAGCGTTGACCGGTCATCAGTTACCTCGACAGACCGGCAGGTGCATAAAAGGCACAAAAGCAAGATATAAATGTTGATGATTTTCATAGGTCGGGTAAAAATAAAATATACAAATGAAACAATGGGGCTGCTGGAGAAAAGAGCGGCCCTCTACCAATTACGCATATCCATAGGGGTCGCATTTATACAGAATTTTGGACACCCCGCTTCCTTTTTTCGCTACCCAATTTCGTCACTATGGATGATTGCTCTGCCGTAACTTTACTTTTTTTGCGGGGCGCCAATTTGACCGAGCATTGGAAACAAGCGCTTAATATCCTGCTCAGAAGGCTGGGTACCATACTCGCATATTTCAAAAGCTTCAGCATGCTGTATCTGTGCCCCTCTTGAACCATACCATTTTTCTAATGAACGCCTTACATCTGGTGTGATATTGATTGTACGATTTTTCGAAAGCCATGTTTTTCTGTCTTTCTTGTCGGCAGGGACCTCTGCTGAATAACCGCCGATCCACGGGAGCCATTCGTAAAATTGAGATTCATGGGCATCCATTGCATGGATCTTTTGTTCGAACGAAGAAGTAATATCAATAGCAACATCAGGCCTGAAAGGATTAGGCCTTTGAAAAAAGTCCTGAAAATAAAGAAATACAGGATTCTTTTTTATGGGAGGAGTATCGGCTGCAATATTTGGAACCCCTACCATATAGGCAGCATCCTGGACGAGAACCCCTGTATACCTGTGGTCAGGGTGATAATCGTTTGGCCTTGGCGCGATAACGATATCGGCGTTCCATTCCCGGATCTTGCGAATCACCTGAAGGCGAACATCCAGCGAAGGCACCAATTCACCATCGTGATTGTGAAGCACATCGTATTCTACTCCAAAACGCTTGCCCGCTTCTTTCGCTTCTGCCAGCCTGCGACTCGCCAGAGCACCTCCTCCGATATCCTGATGCCCCGCATCTCCGTTTGTCACGGAGACAAATTTCACTGCATAACCCATTTTTGCAAAAAGGATTGCTGTACCTCCCCCGTCCTGGTCACAATCGTCCGGATGAGCCCCTATCATGATTACGCGCAGGGCAGTATTCTGACTATAGGAAGATAAACTCAACGTAATTATTAAAATAAAGAGCAGCGCCTGATGTTTTTTCATGATATTAATGAATTAGGAAATTAAGCAAGGAATATAACAAGAATAGCGATGCGAAGATTAAAAAATAGGATGAATGGAATATTCGAATGGCAGGTAACAGATAAACCTTTTTGACTAAATGATTCTAGCCAGTCCAAAGGGTAGCCCGCGGATGTGGTGCATGTTACTGGCCAGGCAAATCCGCGGGAAAAACGAAATTTTGTGAAATGCTTAGCGAAGAAAATTCCAGCCCAATGATAGGAGGAAAATTCTGCTCCTGGCCTCTTCGCCATTGGCAACGTTATTGATGTCTTTCACACCAAGATTGTATCTGAAATCAAAATTTAAGCCGAAATCGAAGTCATAACCAGCCCCGACCGAAACCGACAAATCACTTTTTTTATAACACTCGGTAATATCCTCCGTGCCGCTTCCTAAAAGGGAATTATATTTACGTTCGCCATCCATCAAAAACCCAAACTGCGGGCCTACCTGTAAATTCAATCCTCCGACAGGATAAAATTTCAGCATAATAGGAATACTCAAATAGGTGAAACTTTCTTTTGCGGTCCCGAAGACTGAACTCTTCAGTTCTCCACTTTGAGTGAATAACAACAACTCGGGTTGTATTGCTATCTTATCAAACTTTCCTCTAAAAAATATTCCGGCATGATAACCCGAACGGGAACTATATGACATTTCCGGATCCTTAATATTTAGGGTAGTTAAATTAATTCCGCCTTTTAAGCCAAAGCCTATCTGGGCTTGAGCTGAAAAACTGGAAAACAATACGACGATCAGGAATACAACAGCGTTATTTTTCATAAAGTTAAATTACAGATTATATATCCCAGAAAAACGAAAAAAGTAACAACCTGTTATTGACGCTGTTTATCCACGTTAACGCCAGTCCTGTAATTCTTTCGTTATATGAACCCTGAGCGATTACTGAATGTTGTAGAGAGGAGCACGTATTTTCCGAAAGGCAGATTCAGGAATGCCGCTCTTCTCCCATTTCACCTCTAATCATTCCCATGAAGCATGTTATCTTATTTAGCCTGTGCCTCCTGGTTACAGGGATCACTTTGTATATCGGTTTACACGGTTTGGATCACCATCTCCCTTATGGAACGTTTTTAACTTTTATAGGCGCCATTACCACGGTCGGATTAGGAATCGACATTGTGAATCATATCCAAACCGGCGTCCGTAAAAGCAACATCCGAAAACTGAACGGTTTTTAAAGAAATTCCTCAAAGGCTCGGCTGGAAAGGGCCTTTCATTGTTCCGATTTTCTCATTCAAATCTTCGGCCGGATTTCTATATCCACGCCTTATTCTTAAATTTACTCATTCATCATCAGGGTACGGTTTTTTTCTTACCGGGAAAAAAGTGATCCATCCATGAAAAAAATTCATATTTCTATATCCGTGACCACGCTGGGGCTGGTGTTATTCCTAATTCTATGTTCTTTTCCTTTGTCATTTGTTTTCCTCCAACTTTACCTCCTTGCTCTTACGGCTTGCTTCATCTGGATGGTACTCGCAATCCTTAAAGACAGCGACCCGTCGATCCATACCTTCGATGAGCGGTTTTATGAAGATGCAGACCTGGGGCCCACTTCAAACAATGCGCACGAATGACTTTTCCCGGTAAGGAATTGCTATGGAAGGCCCATCCCTTGTCATCCTCAAAGAAGAGCTGAAACCATTTATTGGGGAAAAAATAAAATCTGCCTCCGGTTTGGCAGCCATTGAATATCAAAAAATAACCGGCCAGAACTTCACGACTTCCAGACGTGGGGTAAGCACTTTTTGATCGTTTTTAAAGATTTTACCGTCAGAATTCACTTTTTGATGTTTGGGAGCTATCGCATCAATGAACGCAAAGAAACCCAACCGAGATTGCGGCTGGAATTTGCCGTTGGACAGGAAATGGGCTTCTATACAACTGCCGTAGCCATGATCTGGTTTTGTACAAACCGGCGGGGAAAATATAAAAACAATGACAACTTATTAACTTTCCCTGTAACATATTCATAAATTCAAGGTTTACTGAGAATAACGCGTCCCTGCTATGATAAAGAACTATCTGTCAATCGCCCTCAGAAATATCCGTCAAAATCCGCTGTTTGCCGTCATCAATATCTTCAGTCTGGCAATTGGAGTGGCGGCTTGCTTTGTCATCTATCTTTTTGTTTCCGATGAAAAGAGTTTTGACGCTTTCCATACAAGAAAAGAAAACATATACCGCCTGGATGAGGTTCAGAATTTTACGGGCACAAATGTACAGAAGGTGGCGCTTTCTATGGGCGGAATGGGACCAACGCTGGCAGCCGAATTTCCTGAAGTACAGTCTTTCACCCGCTACTGGCACAGAGGAAAGCAATTGATGGAGAAGGGCGATACGAGATTTTTGATTGAAAACGTTGCCATGGTGGATAGCACGTTTCTTGAGATTTTCGATTATGAATTATTACACGGTGATAAAAATACTGCGCTTGATAACCCCAATACAATCCTCATAACGGAAAATACAGCGCGTAAGTTTTTTACAGATCTGGATGAAGTGGTTGGAAGCACCCTGAAAAGTGGCGACCAGGAATATAAGATAACGGGTATGCTCTCAGAAGTCCCGGAAAATTCACATTTGAAGTTTGATATTCTTATTTCTATGCCAACGGTTACCAGTAAAGATGCAGGCTTTAATGACCGTTGGGGTGGTAATTTTTTGAATACATATTTATTATTAACACCGCATGCCAATATCAAAAGTTTGGAAGAGAAATTTCCTGCCTACCTGAGGCGCCACATAGATGATCCTGATATCAACAAATATTATGTTTTGTTTTTACAGAAGCTGGCTGACGTGCATTTAGCTTCCATGGATATTGAACATGATTACAATAACTACCGAAAGTTCAACGGAGAATATCTGGATGTCTTTGCTATTATTGGACTTTTTATTCTACTCATAGCGGGTGTTAACTTTATGAATCTCACTACCGCCAGAGCATCGCATCGCTGGAAAGAAATCGGGGTACGCAAAACAGTGGGTGCAAAAAAGACACAATTATTTATCCAGTTTCTTTTTGAGTCCATCCTGCTCGCAATGTTTGCACTGATCCTGGCATTCATACTTGATTTGCTGTTTATTCCTCTGCTCAATAAGTTAATAGGGCGTCAATTATCAATTTTGACCCTGATCGCGGAACCATTCAAAATCCTATCTGCTTTAGCCATAACTGTTGGCCTGGGGGTTCTCACCGGCCTTTATCCGGCCTTTTATATGACATCTTTTTCTATGGCCCGTATGCTCAAATCGAAAGGTGAGGGGAAATCTGTTTTCAGAAGCTCGTTAGTAGTTATTCAATTTGGCCTGGCGCTGGCAATGATCGTGAGTACCCTGATCGTTGTTCAGCAACTCGGCTACATGAAAGACAAAGACATTGGTTTCAACAAGGAGGAAATGGTGCTGATTGACATGAATCAGGAGTCAAACAAAAAATTCGAAACGTTAAAAACAGAATTGGGGAAAAGCCGATTTGTAGAAGGTGTTACAGCTTCCGGGCAGCGCCTGGGAAACAATTTTCATCAGTGGGGCTTCAAAGTAAAGGCCGACACCGGAATCCTCAATATCACACCTTCCAATGTAAATGTCGATTACGATTATTTCAAAGTCTACGGTATAAAGATTAAAGAAGGTCGTGGCTTTTCAAAAAATCACGTTACAGATAATGGGTTGGCTTTTGTGATTAATGAATCTCTGGCCCGCGAACTTAACCTTCGTGAAATCATCGGGACGCAGGCAGGACATGGCTGGTATCCGGATGACTCCCTGGGAACCATCATAGGTGTCACGGAAGATTTCAATTTTAATTCCCTTCACTATAAGATCAACACGCTTTCATTGGTGGTACATCCGGAATGGGGTTACGATGAAATGTCAGTGAAAATAGATGGCGCGCATACCGAGGAAGCGGTAGCAGAAATCAAAGAAATATGGGAGACTCAAGTTACGAGCTTTCCATTCACTTATAGTTTTCTCGATGAGCACATCACAATGCTGTATCGTTCAGACCAACAAATGAGTGCCGTTGTCACCATCATGGCAGGCCTGGCCATATTGATTGCCTGCATGGGTTTATTCGGACTGGCAGCGATTACCACCGCTCGAAAAACAAAAGAGATCGGAATCAGAAAAGCATTGGGTGCCACGGAAGCACAGATCACGCTTTTGTTATCACGGAATTTTACGGCATTAATTATCTTGTCATTTTTATTGGTAAGCCCGATAACCTATTGGCTGCTTTCAAAGTGGTTGGATACCTTTGCCTACCGTATTGGAATTAATCCATTGATTTTTCTTCTTGGCGGAGGAGTCTCCCTGATCATAGCGCTGGCAACCATCACTTATCATACGTTAAAAAGTGCACGGGCAAATCCGGTAAAAGCTTTGAGATATGAATAACGGGTCAGTGTTGATCTTCATAATGCCTATGACTACTAAAGTAAAGAACAAGGCGTAACTTCCAGGTCTAAAAATGTAGAATTATCACCTGATTCTATTCCTATTGCCGGTTCAGGCATGAGATTTTTATCACTTTTCAGGAAGCTCTTTATTGTGTTTGATAACCAACCAGAAATCGTAGGTCTTGCAGCTGGAATTTGTACCTCCATCTCCTTGTTACCTCAATTAGTGAAGTTAGTTAAACAAAAGAAAGCGGAAGATATTTCCATTTTTTACCTCATTATCCTTTTCGTTGGGCTGGCATTGTGGATGTGGTATGGATTTCTCCGACAGGATACTCCGATTCTGGTTACCAATGGTTTCTCTTTGGTAATCAATGGTGTCGTAATTTTTTTAGGTATCAAATACAAAAGATCCAATCGACAGAAATCAGAGTAACGGAAGTGAAAAATATTTTATAAATCCGATTAATGTCTGAGTAATGTTTTCGTTGAATTGGTAATAAAAAATTAATACAACGTGTGAACCGAATGGCCGATATTTGTCGTTATATAGCCAATGTTACCCTATAAGATCTATACCCGGAAAAAGATATTCAATTATTACACCGGGCTATCCTTTTTCATTTTTATCTGGATTACCCGACAACCTTCTGACGAAACCCAGCTTGTGCGTCATGAGAAAATCCATTTCTGGCAGCAAGTGGAAATGCTTTTCATTTTTCATTGGGTATTGTATGCCTTATTCTACCTGTTAGGACGGATGAAGGGCCAATGTCACTACATCGCTTACCGCTATAATCCTTTTGAACTTGAGGCTTTTGCTAACGACCCGGATGCCAGCTATCTGGAAAAAAGGCGCGCGTTCGCATGGGCTGGT
>JAYSOP010000115.1:0-3086 GCA_043722905.1 Chryseolinea sp. | reverse complement strand
GATTACGGGCTGTCAATCTTCAAAAGAAAATCAAGCCAGTACGACCAATTTGGCTGCAGATACTACATGGGCAATATTACCATTTATAAAAGTGGATAGTGTCAATCCTGTTTTACAGGCGGGAGACCGTGTGTTTATTTGCCCGATTCTGAAAACAAAGGTGAAGTGGGAAGAAAAGGACGTGTTCAATCCTGCAGCGGTGGTAAAAGATGGCAAGGTTTATTTGTTATACCGTGCGGAAGACAAAATAGGAAAGTACGCGGGCACCTCCCGCCTGGGCCTTGCCGTAAGCGAGGATGGTCTTCACTTCTCTAAGATGGACGAGCCGGTTTTTTATCCTGACAACGACAGCCTGAAAATATATGAATGGGAGGGTGGAGTGGAAGATCCTCGTCTTGTGATTAGTGACGACGGCACATACGTAATGACTTACACTTCCTATGACGGGAAAATCGCACGTTTGTTGCTGGCTACGTCACAGGACCTTGTTCATTGGACGAAGCATGGCACCGTGTTGAATGGGAAGTACAAGGATGCGTGGAGTAAATCCGGAGCGATTGTTGCCAGGCAGGAAGGATCAAAAATTATTGCTCAAAGGGTCAATGGAAAATACTGGATGTATTTTGGAGATACCGATTTGTTTATGGCCACCTCGGAAGATTTACTGCATTGGATCCCACTGGAAGAAAATGGAAAACTCAAATCTGTATTACAACCACGTAACAAATACTTTGACAGCAGATTGGTCGAAAGCGGTCCGTTTGCCCTTGTCAACGACAACGGAATTCTTCTTATTTATAACGGCATGAATCATGATGATACCGGCGACCCTGCTTTTGCAAAAGGTGCCTATTGTGCCGGCCAGGCATTGTTCGATAAAAATGATCCGACCAAACTGATTAACCGGCTTGAACATCCTTTCATGAAACCTGATAAGCCGTATGAAATATCGGGTCAGGTGAATCAGGTTTGTTTTCTGGAGGGTATGGTTCCTTTTAAGGACAAATGGTTTCTGTATTATGGCACGGCAGATTCAAAGATCGCAGTGGCCGTGAATAATAGTTTATTCTAACACTAAACTAATCAGCTCTTCCTTTACATTCCAGTCTCTGGCAAGCCTCAGCATCGCAGTAGCCTCCATTTCTGTTACGTATCCTTTTAAGTTGTTGGCTTCCCAAACCATCGTGATTAATTGAACACGTTTATTTTTAGGATAGTCTCCGATAATCAGGTTGAGATAATCCCGCGCCCTGTCAAATGCTGTGATGTAGTCTTGTGCGATAAAGTCCAGGGCCCACGCATGTTCGCGGTGGGCGTCCATTGATTGCGATGTCATTTCCAGATCGCCCTTTTCATCTTCATCCAAACCGTGGTAATGAAATATCACCGTTTTCAAAAGCATAAAGACTTTCTTTTCGGATGAATTCATTGGGCTTTCGTTCATGCACGAAAATTACGTAAAGCGCCCGACAAACCCATGATTCTATTTTATTAAAAACAAATCGGAAGAGATTTTATCAGCCAGCAGCCTGCCAGGTTCTGTCAGGATGAGAAATTTATTTTGCATTGTTATAAGTTTGTGGGTTTTTAATACATCAATATAACCGCCGTGCAACGTGAGCAGATCGTATCCAAAATCTTTCTTGAGCTTTTCAACATCACAGCCCCTGCCTGTTCTTAGTGTCGTAAGAATATATTCATTGATGTGGTCCTCTTCTGTGAGAATTTCCATTTCGCAAGGAATAATTTTCTCTTTCAGCGATCGAACATATTGAAAGTTGTTCCGCACATTGTGTTGTCTGGTAGTTTGATTATAAGAGTGTGCACTGGGCCCTATTCCCAAATATTCATCACCTTTCCAATAACTGCTGTTATGTCGCGATTCGAAGTCAGGTCTGGCAAAGTTTGAAATTTCATATTGATCATAGCCAGCGTTCCGCATAACTGCCATGAGTATTTCCAATTGCTCGGCAGCCAAAGATTCATCCACTGATGATAGCTTTCCTTTAGCCAGCAAGTTCCCGAAAACTGTTTTCTCTTCAATCGTCAGGGAATATGCCGATATATGTTCGGGGTTGAATGCTATTGCCTTGGCGATATCTTTTCGCCATGCGTTGCTGGATAAACCCGGTATGGCATAGATCAAATCGATACTGATATTTCTGAACCCGGCTTGTCGTGCCAGTTCCACAGAACGAATCGCAATTTCTCCGGTATGAAGCCGGTTTAGGTATCGCAGTATTTTGTCATCGAAAGACTGAATGCCGATGCTCAGCCGGTTTATTCCCACGTCCTTGAATCCTGTTAAGTGCTCCAAAGACATATCATCCGGGTTAGCTTCCAGAGTTATTTCAGCATTCTCTGCGACTTGATAGACATTATTAATGACCTCAAGAAGGTAACTTAATTCACGCTGATCCATAAGGGATGGCGTTCCACCTCCGAAATAAATAGTATCCAATACTTTACTCCTGAGGTAATTACGTTGCAAAACAATTTCTTCACCCATGGCGTGCACAAGAGCTGTTTTGAGGTCGGTATTTGTGGAGAAATGAAAATCACAATAGTGGCAAGCCTGTGCGCAAAAAGGGATATGAAGATAAATTCCTGCCATATGCAATGCAAACTTACGTTCATTTCTGGATTGCCTCCAATTCGTCTACTTTTGCCAAATGTTGCGATACGTTTTTTTGATTTCTACTACGCTCCTATACTCAAACCTGTTTGCTCAGGAAAAATTCACTATTAAACAAGATTTGCGAAGTGAGTGGATGAAGTATGAAGACGGCGGGTACAAGCCTTTAGGGAATGTAGTGGTGAATGGCCGCAATACAATTTATTTTCAATTGGCCCCCGAACGATACCCAGGGAGCTATCTTAGATTGCAATCGGGCAACCCATTTTTCCTTTTTATGAATGGAAAGGTAATGGGAGAATATAGGGGAACGGTGGCCTTTAACCTTGACAGTTTAACAAGGGTAGTTCCAGGCAGCTTATATTCTTTTGCCCTTCATCAACGCAATATTAATGAACGAGATCTGAGATCGGAGATTCTAGGCCGCCAGCCCACGGTCAGGCGCGCTTCC
>JAYSOP010000114.1:0-2257 GCA_043722905.1 Chryseolinea sp. | reverse complement strand
TAATTGTCTCCACTTTTAAGCCTGAGAAAGTTGCCAACTTTGGAAGCGACGTCCCCATGGCCCGCGCAGGTCAACCAGCTGAAATTGCACCCAGCTATTTATTCCTTGCTTCGGATGATGCCTCCTATATTACTGGGCAATTTATTCATCCTAATGGTGGAGAAATTGTGAATGGGTAAATGATTCCTTTCCCCAGTGTGGAAAACTTTTCTTGATGTTTGTTTTTAGACTGAATTTTTAACGGCATATTATTTTACAAGTTTGAGTACAATCTTTTTTCAGGAGGGGTGCTACATATCTGCATTGAATAAATGTAGAAAGCTGAGAAGATACCCTTAACAACTTGATCCAGACAATGCTGGCGTAAGTAAGCTGAAAAAAGAATTAAGGCTCCCGTAAGGGAGCCTTTTTTATTTTTCTCCTCAGTAATAATTATCATTTTAAGTATAAAAACGATTGAATTTTGCCAGAACTTCGTTTTCTATAACTTGTCTGGAAGTCTATTACTGCCTGCTTTCTGACGTTTTTCTCCTTTTTTAAAGGGATCAGATATGGCCGCTTGACTTACAACGTATTGCTGTTGTGACCCTTATATCCAACGCACTGTTATGAAGGGAAAGAAATTCTGAATTCTTATTTGTCGGGACGCGCTTTTTTTTGATTTGTGAACCTAAAACTTACATTTTCGCATTTTGTATGGCGATTATAAAATGGCGTGACATTAAATGCTGATTTTTGTTCAGCGGGAATTTCATTGATGAATGGTGTAATGAAAAATTTTCCCGAACACTTTTTAACCTGATACTAACCAAACCTGTTGAGATGTTCTTTCGCAAGGACCGATTTCAAATTGATGTTCCCGGTTGCACAGAGGTTTCGTCTTCCCCAAAAAATTCCAGAAAAATATATGAAGGACAATAAGGCAAGCGGTATTTCTGCGCAGGCAGATATGCGTTGGACTGAAAAAAGAATTTCTGATTGGTACAGTAAGGAAGGATCTTTATTAGGTTGCAACTATGCTCCCTCCACCGCCGTCAATCAATTGGAAATGTGGGAACCAGAAACATTTGATCCCACCACCATTGACCGGGAATTAGGCTGGGCGGCAGACCTGGGCTTTAATACCATCCGCGTTTTTTTACACAACCTCTTATGGGCGCATGACGGCCCCGGGCTTCTGGCAAGAATGGAAACTTTTCTTTCCATTGCTAAGCGTCATCATATTGGCGTGATGTTCGTTTTATTTGATAGCGTATGGAATCCTTTTCCAGAAAAAGGGAAGCGTGAATATAAAATGGGAGTGCATAATTCTGGTTGGCTGCAGAGCCCGGGACTGGAAATTTTAAAAGACCTTAAAAATCATGATTCTCTTGAAGGATATGTGAAAGGCGTGATCAGCCATTTTGCGAACGATAGTCGTATACATGTCTGGGACCTTTTTAATGAACCCTGCAATACAAACATTACCTCTTACGGCGTGCATGAACCCGCCAATAAAGCGGACTTAAGCCTCGCTTTGTTAGCAAAGACATTTCAATGGGCCCGCGAGATTAATCCTGCTCAGCCCCTGACCGCCGGGGTATGGATAGGGGAGTGGTGTGACTTGAAAATAAAACCACTCGATCGTTACATGCTGGACAATTCTGATATCATTACTTTCCATAATTATGAATCGCCGGAGGAGATGGAGCGGAGGATCATTATACTTCAACGCTTTAACCGGCCAATCCTTTGTACGGAGTATATGGCCCGTGGATTCAATAATACTTTCGAAAGTATCTTGCCCGTCTTTAAGAAGCACCAGGTCGGTGGCTATAATTGGGGACTTGTTGCCGGAAAAACCCAAACCAACTATGCCTGGGACTCCTGGTCAGTAAACTATGACGGAGAACCTAACTTGTGGTTTCATGACATTTTTCACGCAGACGGCACCCCCTATAAAGAAGAAGAAATTAATTTCCTTACGCGGTTTAGGGAAGAGGATAAAAGACAATCACTTTAAATTAATAAGAGACGCTCATCAGCGTCCCTTATGTTTTGTGGGCCCAGCAGGGAACGATCCTGCGACCCTCAGATTATGAGTCTGATGCTCTAACCAGCTGAGCTATGGGCCCTTTTCAATCGGAGTTCAATACTTCCGGTTTGAAAATGAGGTGCAATGTTACATATTTGACGCTGAATACGCAATATCCATTTTCATGCTGGTTCCATCAATAAAAAATTTAATTTTCGACCTCGGCGGGGTCATTTTGGACCT
>JAYSOP010000113.1:0-6758 GCA_043722905.1 Chryseolinea sp. | reverse complement strand
CCCAGTTTTTGAGACCCCGCCGAATGAAGTTCTTTTTGGTGACGCTGAAGTCGATGCCAGAATGGAATTGATCGATTATGATCTTGATGGCGACCTTGATGGCTTTGCCGGTAATAATGATGGATCTGTTTCCTATTTGAAAAACGAGAATGAAATAGTGGTTACATCCGTTACCTCCATTGTTCCATTATATTCCGCCGGGGGACCTCCCGTTGTCATAGAACCTGGTCTGACCCTTTAAGATCCTGACGATGATTTAATTATCCAGGCCACGGTTACAGTGAACGATTTCGAGTCTGGAGAAGCACTATCCTTTACACCCGCGGAAGGGATTTCCGGAGCTTTCAATACCATATCCGGGGTACTGACATTCCGGGGTAAAGCGAATATAGCGGACTATCAAAGCCTGTTGCGAACGGTTACGTTTGAAAATGCCGAGGCGGAGGCAGGAAGAAAAAAACCTTCCAAAAAATTGACGTTCATCAAAAATATTTCTTTCGCGGTATACGATATCGATTTTACAAACCCTCAGAGTGTTCCTAAAACCATCAATGTTTTTGTCAACAGTCCGCCATTGATACAACCGGAGCCCATCAGTACGCCGGCGGGTTCTACCCAAACCATCAATCTCATTTCCATCACTTCGGATGTGGACAACAATCTGGATCCGTTGTTATTCAGTGTCGTTGAAGCCCCTGCCAGTGGCGCAAGCGCGTCAATCCAGGTGGTGTCATCCACCCAAGTTGACCTTCTGTTGGATTATTCCGGCGTTACCTTTCACGGGACTGATCAATTAACCATCCGCGCATGCGATGCACTGGGAGGCTGCTCAGAAAGCATACTCTTCGTTGACATAGATGTTGACGGTGAGATCACTGTCTACAACGCTGTGGCACCCAACAGTGGTGGTGATAACCGGTTTATGCGCATCACCGGGCTACCTGAACGTCATAAAATAAACATTTACAACCGCTGGGGTGATCAGGTGTACGATGTAGAAAATTATCTGAACACACTTGATGGTGCCTTTAAAGGAAATGGGAAAAATGGAAATCCGTTGCCTACGGGAACCTACTTTTATACCATCGAAATTCCGGGTAAAAAAATGATCAGCGGTTACCTTACTTTAAAACAATAACGAGCCATGCCAAACCATTTACATTGGAATGTTTTCGGTCTTTATTTTTCAACATGCGGACTCTCCATCGTATACCCGGCTATCGCATTGACTTATGGTACAACGACCGGCACTCCTGTCAAGGGTTGGCTCAACAGGAATAATAATGTCTCCAGCTTGATCTCATTGCTTTTTAAGCCCAGCACTTTGGATATTGCCCACTGCCAACTTTTCCGGGTTGCTTCCCAATTGTCTCCCGTAAAATGTGATAATGACTCAACGGTGCAATGCAATGTACATTGGCATAAAATTACTATTGAACAAAACCCCACGGACTTATGAAAAAATTAATACTACTCACGGTTTTTATGCTGGGTCTGTATGGTTTCAGTAATGCCCAGATTGATCCCTTGTATGCTCAATACCTGAACAACCCATTGCTCATCAACCCTGCATACTCGGGACTGAACAACAATCTGAACGCTGGTGTAACGTACCGGAAGCAGTGGGCTGGTTTCGACGGAAGTCCGACAACATACAACGTCAACGCGCATACATCTTTGCTTGATAATAGAATGGGGGTGGGATTAATCGTATTGAAGGATATGGTGGGTGTTAACAGCAACACCGAAGTCCATGGCACATATGCCTACCGTTTGGACCTCGATCAAAAGTATCTGTCTTTTGGATTGCAGGCCGGCTTTATCAGCTTTAAGGGAAACAACACCGACTTAAATCCTTATGATAGACTGGATCCCGCTTTCACCGAAAATCAGAATTTTTCAAAGCCTAGTTTTGGCGCAGGCCTTATCCTGAACAGCGAGCGCTATTTTTTCGGCCTGTCCGTACCGCGCATGCTGAAGTCAAAAGTTATCGTCAGCGATGTGGAAACAGAATTATATAGCCAGCATTTTTATGCCATGGGAGCCTATATTTTTTACATCAATGAACACCTCAGGCTTAAGCCATCTGTATTGTTAAAATCGGTGAAAGGTTCACCGCTATCTGCCGATGTAAATTTTGCTTTAAACTTCGAGGAGAAATATACGGCAGGTATTTATACACGAAACCTGAATGCCTATGGGTTGATGGCACAAATCAAATTCGCTGACGCCTATCGCTTTGGTTATGCCTTTGAAGTTCCTTCGGGTAATTCAGTAGGCGCGCGTTTCACGACGCACGAGTTGAGTTTCGGCATTAATCTGGCACTGTTTAATTTTCATAGCACCGCGATCACGAATTTTTAATCGCGGCTGGGCGGCGCAGGTAGGGACGCATAACTTTGCATCCCTACCATAAAACGCCCACCCTCCCAATGCAGGTTTGCCATCCTGCTCATGGTTTGCCTGCCCGGTAACATTTTCGCGGTTTCTGAACCTTTTCCTCAATATCCTGTTAAATTTACTACATGAAGGTTAAGGTTTCCCGCAAAGAGCATTTTAACGCAGCCCACCGGCTTTACAACGCTCAATGGTCTGATGCCCAGAATGAAAAGATTTTTGGAAAATGTAGCAATCCCAACTATCATGGTCATAACTATGAGCTCATCGTGAGTGTTATAGGAGAACCGGGAGCAGATACAGGGTATGTTTTTGATATGAAATTGTTGAGCGATCTGATCCGGGAAAATGTTTTAAATAAATTCGATCATAAAAATCTGAATCTTGACACCGACTACTTTAAAGCGCTCAATCCGACGGCGGAAAACATTGCCGTGGTAGTCTGGAGGATACTGAGACAGAAGATTGACGCTAAACTGGAACTGAAAATTACATTGTATGAGACAGAAAGAAATTTCGTTGAATATCCGGCCTCTTAATCCGTTAGACCAGGAGGATCTGGATGACCATGTAGCCTCCTCTTCTGATACTCCATTGCGCCCTGATGCCTTTGAGATGGATGACGAAGAAAAGATCGAGCAGATCGAAAATCACTTTCGGGAAATCATGCATATTCTTGGGCTCGATCTTACGGATGACAGTCTGAAAGGAACTCCCCGAAGGGTAGCCAAAATGTACGTGAAAGAAGTTTTCAGCGGATTAAATCCCAAGAACAGACCACACGCACGGCTTTTTGACAACAAGTACAACTACGATCAGATGCTTGTTGAAAAGGACATTACTTTTTATTCGCATTGTGAGCATCATTTTGTACCCATCTACGGTAAAGTGCATGTCGCTTATTTTTCGTCCGGTAAGGTGATAGGTCTGTCAAAAATTAATCGCATCGTTCAATACTTTGCCAAAAGACCTCAGGTACAGGAACGTCTCACAGTTCAGATTGGGAAAGAAATGCAACGCATACTTCGCACCGATGATATTGGTGTAGTCATCGATGCCAACCATATGTGTGTGGCCTCGCGGGGTGTAGGCGATACTAACAGCAAGACAGGAACTGCCTACTTCTGCGGAAAATTCAAAGACGAAAACGTCAAACGTGAATTTCTGAACTACATCAACAGCAAGTAGGTTTTAAGCAATAAGCTGTAAGTGTTGCCCAGGGGAGGATTATTCTATGGGGGGATTCAAATTTACCTGAGCAATTTTTTGTGGATTTTTATCCTTGATAAAAACGAGGGTGAAAAACGTTGCGATCAATGCTGCCAGAATTAAGAGGTAAAGGTAACCTTTTGAATTGTCAGGTAAAGTAATCGCCTTATTCGCGGTCAAAGCATCGTACACAGGAATGATCCAGGTAAATAAATATGCCTGCGCAAATACAATACAACATATAAAAGCAAGCATATAGAAACTGTGTTTTACCGTAAACCGGAATAATTCGGATTCTTTGCCGACCAATTGCCCTGCGGCAGCTGCTACCGCGATAGACTGCGGAGAAATCATTTTTCCTACCACGCCACCAGAAACATTTGCAGCCACTGTAACGACCGGGTCTACTCCGATCGAGGTGGCTGTTTCCTGTTGAAGTTTTGCGAATAAGGCATTGGCAGAGGTATCAGAACCGGTGATAAACACACCTAACCATCCAAGCACCGGAGCGAAAAACGGAAACAGGAAACCTGTGTTGGCCAGGGCTTCCGCAAGTGTAATAGTGATGCCTGATGCATTTACAATGTAAGCAAAGGCAAGGACCGTAGCGATCGTGATGATGGGATATTTCAATTGATTCAGCGTATAGACAAATACATTCAATCCCTCTTTGAATTTCATCCCCACCAGAGGAATCGTAAGGATACAGGCAAGGAATATCGCGGTGCCAGAGGCAGAAAAATAATTAAATTTATAAATATGCGGCAGTTCCTTCCCATTGCGGTCCAGTATCGAGTTATGGATAGATGGAATTTCAAACTGCATCATTCCGGTGGTATTGAGCACATCCTTCACAGGCTGAATACCCCATGCAATGATCACCACGGTCAATAAAATAAAAGGTGACCACGCCCTGAGAATCTGGCCAGAGGAGTACCGGATGTCGGTATTCAAAACGGGGGGTATCTCATCCTTAAACCGCCAGGTAGTTTTTGGCTGCCAGAATTTTAAAAGCGCGATGAGACAAACGATTGATCCAATGCCGGCGATGACATCCGGCAACGCCGGGCCGAGGTAATTCGAGGTAAACCACTGCAAAAAAGCGAACGAAATTCCGGATACCAATATGGCAGGCAACACCTCTCTGGTTTTGTGTATACCCGCCATGAGTATGACCAGGTAGAATGGAAGTATCACAGACAAGATAGGAAGCGTTCTTCCAACCATTTGCGAAATAGCCATTTCAGGGATTCCGGATACCTGCGATGCCACGGTTATAGGAATGCCAATTGCCCCAAAAGCAACGGGTGCGGTATTGGCAATTAAGCAGATCCCCGCTGCATAGAGCGGATTAAATCCCAGACCTACAAGCATGGCCGCAGTAATGGCAACAGGGGCACCAAAGCCGGCCGTTCCTTCGAGAAAAGAACCAAATGAAAAAGCAATCAACAGCGCTTGCAACCTCCTGTCGGAAGTGATCGAGCCCATGAAGTGTTTAATAACTTCAAACTGTCCGCTTTTAACCGTTATGTTGAACAAAAAAACAGCGGATATAACAATCCAGCAAATGGGAAATAATCCATACATTCCGCCATGCACCGTGGCCAGGACGGCCAGCTTTACAGGCATGCCATAAATAGCAATGGCGATGATTATCGCAATAAGGGTAGCGATTAAACTGGCCTTATATCCCTTCATTTTCTTAATGATCAGTGCCCAAAAAATAAATAGGATGGGTATGAGCGCGACCAGGGCCGACAGCGCGATGTTATTAAAAGGATCAATAGCCTGTGTCCATTTCATTCGTTATTCCCTTTTAAATTAACATCAGTTTTTGAAGATTTTCTCTCTTTAATCAATTCGTCTATCAGCACGTTTCGACTGAATTTCCGTCAGATCTGGCGCAAGTCAAAACATCTGGAAATCGAATGTGGGTTTATTGGTGAATTCACGACGTTACGTTTTACTAAACATACCCAAACTACCAATAACTATCAACTAATCAACCAATGACTATCGTCTATGGACTTTCAATCTGCGGGGTGGGTTATTAAAATTAAATTGCCATTCCCCTTCATTCCTATATCCTGATTTCCTACTTCGGAATGTGAAAATTTAGTACTTTAGCGACCCTAAACAAACACTATGGTATTCGATTTAGACATGATCAAAGCCGTTTACCGGCAATTCCCGGAGCACATTGCCCGGGCGCGAAAAGTTGTCAACAAACCCCTTACCCTTTCGGAAAAAATTCTTTTTACGCACCTTCACACGGAACAAACGATTGAGGATTTCAAACGAGGTAAGTCGTATGTTAACTTTTCACCTGATCGCGTTGCCATGCAGGATGCCACTGCTCAGATGGCCCTCCTGCAATTTATGTCAGCGGGAATACCCCGGGTCCTGGTTCCGTCAACAGTGCATTGCGATCACCTGATCCTTGCCAAAGACGGAGCGAAAAAAGACCTTGCTGAATCATTAACGGCGAGTGGAGAAGTATTTAGTTTTTTGGAATCCGTATCCAATAAATTCGGAATTGGTTTTTGGAAACCCGGCGCTGGTATTATTCACCAGGTAGTGCTGGAAAATTACGGCTTCCCTGGTGGAATGATGATTGGAACCGACTCGCATACTGTCAATGCAGGCGGACTGGGAATGGTTGCCATAGGGGTAGGAGGAGCGGACGCGGTGGATGTGATGGCAGGTATGCCCTGGGAACTAAAATTTCCGAAACTCATTGGTGTAAAGCTTATAGGCCAGCTTAGCGGTTGGACATCCGCCAAAGATGTTATTTTAAAAGTCGCTGGTATCCTTACCGTAAAAGGCGGGACGGGCGCTATCGTTGAATATTTTGGACCTGGCGCGCAAACCATTTCCTGTACAGGTAAGGCTACCATCTGTAACATGGGCGCTGAAATTGGTGCTACGACTTCGTTGTTCGGATATGATGAACAGATGGCCGATTACCTCAGAGGGACTAACCGCAAAGAGATAGCCGTACTGGCCGATAAGGTAAAGGAACATCTTACTGGTGATCCACTAGTTTATGCCAATCCTGAGAAATACTTTGACCAGGTAATTGAAATTAATCTTACTGAACTCGAGCCACATGTCAACGGGCCGTTTACTCCGGACCGCGCCATACCCATTTC
>JAYSOP010000112.1:0-2910 GCA_043722905.1 Chryseolinea sp. | reverse complement strand
GGTGTTGGGTTTATTTTGATGCTTTCTCCTTTAGCCGCCAGCGCAGCAACACCGATTCGTAGGTTCAGTCCCTTCCAGGCCATCCATCGGAATCCCATTTCCCCGATCGCCGCGTTTTTGTTTTCATAATCCCGGGTTAGCCCACGGGCGTAAGAAAGTGAAGAATAAAAGGAAGAAGGATTTTCTTTTTTCCCAACCGGAAGAAACCAATAGGTAAGTCCTGTCTTCATAAAGTTTGTATACACGCCCGATTCAAATGCCGTCGTATAATAACCGGCGTGTATGGATACAAATCGATATCGATACTCTGCACCTATGGACGGATTTCTGAATCCGTTGATGCTGAGTTCTCCTTTTGAAAGTTTCGATTGAGCCATTGAGGAATGTGATAAAAAGGCATTTACAATAAAGAATGCGATGGTGAATTGGATTATTTTTTTCATGTGTTTGTTTTTGTTGGGACAAAGGTGGGCGTTATAAAACGCCTTCTACTTGATCAGGATCAATTAGGCTTTACGAATGCTTTTTCTTGATCAGGATCAAGAAGCCGGGTGACCCCCGGTAGGTTCTTTCTACAATAACCCGTTAATTGTGAATGAAGTCACTTAGAATATGGAGACGGAAGGCCTGCATCAAGTAGTTAAAAGGATGGTATCCATAGAGGATGAGGCATGGACTGCCTTTAAAGGTCAGCTTACCTGTCGGAAATTAAAGAAGCAGGAACTTCTTTGGGATATAGGCGACGTGTGCCGTGATGTTGGATTCATCACAAAAGGAGTAATGCGATATTTTTTTTACAGGAAGGAGGATGAAATTACCGGTCAGTTTTTTTTTGAGAACACATTCGTTACTATTTACGATAGTTTAATTACAGAAAAAGGCATCGAGACTGCCTACCAGGCGCTTGAAGAGGTTGAGTTGTTAATGATTTCTAAAAAGTCTCTTTACAAATTGTTTGATGAGTATAAATCATGGGAACGTTTCGGGAGATTAATGGCAGAGCATACTATTGTGGTGATGCAGCGCGTACGCGCTGACCTGACTTCCGCGACCCCGAAAGAAAAATATTTACAGCTTATAAAAGAAAGACCAAAAGTCATTGAGCGTGTGCCGCTTCATTTGATAGCGTCTTACCTGGATATGACACCGGAACATCTCAGTCGCGTAAGGAGGGAAATAACCGAGAAAAATCTTTGAACTCACTACCCCGTGACCCTCATTGCGCACTCGTTACTCCATTTCCTGCCATGACTGTGCCTTCCCCTTTGACGAGGGCACTCATATTACACAAATAACAGGACGATAATTTTACCCAGATAATCAGAAATACGTCTGCCCCAGAGGAGCTCCCTGTCTATAGAAAATTGACCATACGGGAAACCGGCTGACTAAAAAGTCTCGATCAATTTCAAGTGCAATACAACATTTTGTATTCAACGGTAAAAACAAATTAACATCTAAAAACTTTGCCATTCGCAGTCACCGAGAAAATTATCTATGGCAGGCGTTGTGACAAAAAGTCTTTTTAGTCAGCCCCCTCCTGAGTCCAGCGAGCACTATTTTCTGGTCGGTCATAGTGATATCGTTTACTTAAGGTCAAGTGGAAGATAACAACCCATCAAGTAAGAAAACCGGTTTCTGCCTTGCCTTTACCCGGACTTATTAATATACAAAAAAAGGGGTGGAAGACCAAGGGTTTACGGTTAAAAAACAGGCACATTTCTCTTTGAAAAAAGCGTTTTTCCGCAACTAAATTTTGTCTTCTTCGTAGCGCTTATTTCGGTGCTTCATTACTTGTGTCTATGCTTTTAGCTCAATGCTATCAAACTTTTATACATTATTCTTTTATACCTTTGCACCTTAAAATCATTTTTCTGTTATGCTAGATGCAAGGGTGATTATTCTCGGATTATTGCTAACCGTGGCCGCTTGTAAGAGTGACTCCAGGGTTGAGGAAACGGCCAGCCCTGAAAAGTCAGGTGTGCAAATTCCCAAAGTGAAAATTTCACAGATCGAAGAAGGGATTAAGATTTATATCAAAAAGCAAACTGAGCAGGGCGATGGATTTTTTCATGTCCATGATAAAGATAAAGAACTCCGTATGAAACTGGTACGGGTGCACACTGAATACCTTTCCAACCTGGGACCTAAGCGCAACTTTGCCTGTGTCGACCTGGCGGATGTTAGTGGGGATGTCTATGATGTGGACTTTTTCCTTTCGGGAGATCCTGGTGAAATGGAAGTTACTGAAACGACGGTGCATAAACTCAATGGAAAGCCCTTCTATACCTGGAAACAACAAGAGGACAAAACGTGGAACAGAGTACCTGTTGAAGGAGCTTCAGCAGAATTATTAGGGGTCATTGAAGGAAAAGATCAATTTGAATTTCGATATCAGGCTGAGTTGCCGGAAATAACGAAAGAAGCGAAAATGTGGATTCCGATTGCCAGGAGCGACAGCTTCCAAACGGTTAACTTAATTTCCCTGAAAGTTCCTGGCAAGCAACAGATGCTGGAAGAGAGAGAATTTAACAATTCAATATTATACCTTGAGCTTGGTCCTGAACACAGTAGGTCTACCGTTGACATTACCTATGCGGTAGAACGGAAGGAGAAAGGTCCCTTTAGGGACATGGAAAAGATATCGGAAAAGTACCTGCGAGCTAATCTCCTGATGCCAGTGGGTGGACGCTTCAAGGACATTGCCGACAAGGCGATTGGCGGAAAGCGTGACGATAGCAAACTTGTTCAGGCAAGGGCGTTGTACGATTACATCATAGACAATATGCGGTATATGAAACACGGCAATTACGGTCATGGCGATGCTGTTTACGCCTGTGATACACGCACGGGAAACTGTACTGAATTCCATTCATTTTTCATTTCTTTAGCCAGGTCCGTAGGAATTCC
>JAYSOP010000111.1:0-3944 GCA_043722905.1 Chryseolinea sp. | reverse complement strand
GTTGCGCGCTCCGACCAGTACGCAGGCCATAGCCGGTCGGTTGGTTGTCCAGTTAATAACCAGTTGTGATAAAGTAGCATCGTGTTTTTCAGCAATCGGTTTTATACGGTTTAGCATCATATTGATCCGATCAATATTTTCAGGTTTATAATATTTAGTACCTGGGCGTGTATCCCCCTCGTTGAAAACATATTCCCGGGTAATTTTTCCTGTTAATAAGCCACGCTGTAAGGGACTATAGGGAATAATGCCAATTGCTTTTTGAATTGCCTGCGGCAAGACCTCTTTTTCTATTTCCCTATTCACCATACTGTAGGGAACCTGATTAGATACGATATTCACGGTTTGTAATGCCTCTTCCACCTGTTGCGCCGAATAATTACAAACACCGGCAGCACGAACTTTACCTTCTTTGATCAGGTTGGCCACTTCGCCCATGGATTCAGCAATGGGAGTGGTTGAATCGTGCCAATGGATTTGGATTAAATCGATATAATCCGTTTTTAATCTGCGTAAGCTGTCTTCACATTCCTGCCTTACTTTTTCCTTTCCGGAATATTTATACATTTTTATGGGCTTGCCTCGATTGTCAGCGGTATCAAAAAAATATTCTCCTTCGTTGGTCTGCCAGTTCATTCCAAATTTTGTGAGGATCTGATATTTGTCCCTGGGAATACCTTCCATCGCCCGGGAAACCAGTTCTTCGCTTTTGCCAAAACCATATACAGGGGCTGTGTCAATGGTTGTCATGCCGTTTTCATAGGAAGCCCGAATCGCGCGTAAAGATTCTTTTTCTTCAGCTCCGCCCCACATCCATCCACCCACGGCCCAGGCGCCAAATGCGAGGGGCGTAACTTTTACTGTAGAATTACCCAGTTGTTTTAATACCATATGATTTGAATTATGCCCTTTAAATATTGCTTGTCCAAATTAAGATGGCGGAGCAACATAAAACAAGTACCCATGTGCCATTGGTCATTTACTGACCCATCATAATAAATGCACCCCAGAAGTAAGGTTCTTTGTATTGGGCCATTAACTGGAGCTGGGCTTGCTTGAAAGCTTTCGGTTTGTTCCCGATTTTTATCCAGTTTGTATAGAAATTTTTCATCAATTGTTGCGTGGCAGCATCGTCAACTTTCCAAAGGCTCATAATTAATGCATCTGCGCCTGCCACCAGAAAAGCGCGTTGCAATCCGTAAACACCTTCTCCTGCCTTCACTTCTCCCAGTCCTGTCTCACAGGCGCTTAACACAATTAAGTTAGTTCCTTCCAGATTCATGTTCATGGCTTCATAGGCAGTCAGAATTCCATTATCGTTGCTGGAAAGATTTGGCATGGAAGTTCCGCTAACAGTTTTGGCTGCCCCGGCAAGCATAATGCCCGATCTTAACAACGGATTCTCGTTTGCGTTTTCCATTTGTATGCCAAAAGCAGAACCTGATTTCTCTACATCTTCAAGGAAATAACCATGGGTTGCAATATGTAAAAGCAATGGTCCTTTTAGTGATTTTAATTTCGCCTCAGAAGCCGATGCGTCGGTTAAAAGATTCACCTGATAACCTGAAGCTTTTAAAAGTTTCGAGATGCCATCTATTTCTAATTTGGTACCCGGAAGAGGCTTAACAGCCGAACCACCGTAATCTGGAAAGCCCAATAGCGTCGCGTTCTTTTTTGGGGCCAGGCTTTTTTTGCCTTTAATTCCGATTAAGTCTTTTGAGTTTCCCAATATGGTCACGTCATATCGGTTAATCACATAATCGCCAGCCGGTTTTCTCAGTGTATTTATATTCAGTTGATTAAACACACCATCGGGAGAGACGAAGATTACTTTCTTATTTTGTAATTCTTTGTCGATAGGTGCCCAGTATTGATCATATGAATAATCATCGGTAACCTTTTGCTGGATGGCGTTTCGGTAATATTTGGCGTACCGCGTTTCGAGTTGCTGGCCATTTTCCAGCACAACCATTTTAGGATTTCCTACCCCTTTTTTTAAAATTAGCACCACGTATTTTGACTCAGAGGTAAACGCCTGATCAAATTTTTTTACCCGAATAATCTCGACCATCACCTCGTTATCCGCCAGCAAATTTCGGATGTCAGAATATTTTGTTTTCGCTGCGGAATAGCCTTGGGAAAAATCTTTCGATCTTTCTGAAAGGCTTTTCTCCATGGCGTTCGTGGCTCTTTCAGTGGAATCAAGGTTGATTTTTTGGGCTTTTAATTCATTTTTTGAATACGCGTAAAGTCTCGCCAATTGTTCTTTTTGATCCACCCAGGTCACATAGTCTTTGATGAGAATGCCGTCACCACTGGTGAAGATGTTTTGTTTGATCTTATTTGTGGAGTTCAGGAGCAGTGCTTTCGTCGCGATTTGATAATCGTAAACATCTTTAATTATTTCTGGTTTCGCAGGGACAGCCTCCATGGCAAAATTGTAAAATCGTTGAAACCGGGGGGCAAGAATATCCCAGTATTTCGTCTTTTCCGCTTCACTCATCGGAGGAAAGTAGGTATTGATAAATTCAAGTGATTTATCCATCAGCTCGCGATAAGTTGTATAAGCTTTATCGAAAGCACCATTCTTCCAATAAAAAATTGCCAGGTCTTCCTGGGATTGAACGTAGTGCGGATGATTCTTCCCGAGCATTTTCTCGCGTGTTGAAAGCGCTTTTTCTAAAAGAGGCAAGGCCTCTGGATACCGGGCATTGAGCCGGTAAAAATTTCCCAAATCACTGATTACTTTAGCATACGCCGGATTTTCTTCTCCAAAGCTGGTTTTATAAATGGAAGCTGAACGCTTCAGAAGGTCTTCCACTTTTTCCGATTTGGCCATCAGCATATAAAGTCCGGCCTGATTGTTCAGCATACTCGCATAATCAGGATTGGTTTTACCTAACCGTTTTTCCATGCTGAGATAAATGGTTTCAGCTTCCGGAAATTTTCCCATCTGCTGATAAAGCAATGCCAGATTCGAGAGAAATTTAAGGTGGTTTTTGGACTTTTTACTCTGAAGTTTTTCTGCGACATCGATCGCATCCATCAATGCTTTCTCAGCTTGTTCGAATCGGCCGATTGCCTGAAAAAGCATTGCCTGATTATTTACGACAATGGCATAGGGCATGGAGGATCGAAGATTGTTACCATCAATTATGTTCACCGCCTGCGCCAACGTTTTTTCCGCTTCATTATAACGCCCTAAGTTATAGTGCAACACGCCGTAATTATTAAGCGAGGCCGCTATCCCAATGTTACCCTCTCCAAATCTGGTTTTTCGGATATCCAATGCACCTGCCGTAAATCCTTCGGCCTGGGTGAAGCGACCCATGGTTGCGTATAATAACCCCTGGTTAGAAATGGTCTTTAAGTATCCAAGGTTTTCTGTAAGATCAGTATCCTCAAATATTTTTTTCGCTGCATTAAACCTTTTTTCGGCTACGGCAAAATCTCCGGATCCATAAGCCAGTTCACCGGACTCAAGTTGAAATCTTGCGCGTTCTTCGTCCGTAAATTCTGAATTATTGTAAAAAGATGAACCCAGGTTAATTAACGATGAGGCTTTGGCTAAACGCTCTCCTTTCTCCTTGACGTCAAACAAGCCAGCGTTATCGCTGATTAAAATAGCATAGTCGAAATCAGTGGAATCGAACTCCGCCCGGGCTTTTTCCATATTCTTCAAAAGCGAGGTAGTAGCTTTATCGAAATTTTCCTTTGTGGCGAGGCCCCGGGCTTTATTGTTCGCCGCATTTTTTAAGTCTTTCAAAAATTGTCCATTGACCTGAACACAAAACAAAAAGACAATAAACCCAATCACAAGGGCACGGATCATACGGGTAAAAATTTTAAATTCATAAGATTACAATAGCCAGAGGCATCAGTTCAGTGTCCTTATTTCAGGTAAGGGTTATATAGTTCAAAAATTATCACATTCGCGGTATGCC
>JAYSOP010000110.1:0-2535 GCA_043722905.1 Chryseolinea sp. | reverse complement strand
GAATTTATGTATCAGCCCGTAATTATATCTTAACTCAAATACCTAAGGAAAATCAACGACTGAATACATTAATCGACTTTTTCGACGCAGGAATTTATGTCGACAATCCGGTGAGGGTGTTATCATCGGGTCAACTTCAGATGATGCTCCTGATGAGTTTTTTCCTGCAGGAAAAGGAGTTGTTACTGCTCGATGAGCCCTTTCAGTTTCTCGACCCTCAAAACAAGGAAAAAGCTACCGAATATCTCAACCATTATCTTAACAAAGAAATAACCCTTGTACTCATAACCCACAACGAAAATGATGTCCAGAATTGGACCAAACTCCGGAAAAGAATTTAAGCAAAGACTACTATTGAAACAACAAACTTTAAAATACTTCCGTCTTAAATTTATTCAATGACGCAAACCAAACCTGTACCGAATCTATATGTCACTATACCCCTACCCGCCAATCATTACCTTTATACATTCCGACGTGGCCCCGGCTTCCATTCTGATAAAATACAAACCCTTCGACAAATATGCTCCGTCATCATCCGTTCCATTCCATTTAACAACGTGATGGCCGGGCAATTCGCTTGCTGAGCCATATGTTTTTATTGTTTTGCCCTGAACATTCAATACGGAAATTGTCACAGGCAATGGCTTCAATGTTGTATACTCTATGCTCGCATTTCCAATGACAGGATTCGGATAAATCGTTAATTGAAAATTTTCTGTTTTTTCAGCGATACCTGTAATGGTTACCGGTTCACCCGCCACATAAATACCATCAAAAGAGAATTCAATTCCTGTCAGCGCCTGATGCTCGGGAATGATTTCAAACCTGTCAACTGACGTCCACTCAAACTTGTTTCCATTCGGAGGATAATAGACATTTTCCCAGGCGCCCTTTTCTTCAAGATCCTTCAACGCGATTACGATACTATGCCACTGATTGTCCGCCGGGATCCCTTCTATGGTTTTCCCCATTCGCCAGGGCAGGTCGGTTTCATTTCTTTTTGAATCGATAAAGCGGACATCGAATTTTGCTGCGGATGAATTTCCGCGGACACTAAATTGCAGGGTGTAATCGTTCTCCTTCAGCAGTGAAAGGTCGAGATGGTTTTTAAAATCAAAGGATATCGCATCATATTGTCCGACACCGGTCCAATAAATGCAATAGTTACCATTCTGGGGAGTTGACGAAGAATAAAAATCCAGAATACCCGTTCCGGATGCACTGCGGTTTACCATTCCTTGCCCAAAATCATCCTCGTAGAGGGGAAAGCCACTCGTCAATGGTTTTTGAAAATAGGTGTCCTGGGGAGGGACTGCAAAATCCAAAGCCTGAAGCAATGGTATGTTGAGATCATACTCAAAGACTTCCCCCGAGTTTTTTTTAAAGAGTCCAAATCCTCCCGTGTAATCCCAGATTGTCCACGGAATGTTTTTTTCGTTGAGGTAGTTACGTACTACATTGTACCATCCGACCCGGTCTTCCGCTGGGCTGTTCGGAATATACACACCGAACTCGCCGCAGAAAATCGGGACCCCGCGCTGATTTTTAAAAGCAACAGCGATATCAATTAGTTGCTTCACCCTGGTGATAGTTCCTTCATTTGCATAATTATTGATACCAGTTTCAATCCATGATCCTTTCAATGACGCAGGTGTAGCCGGCATAGTTGCGGCCTTGAAGGGAAAAGGAACTCCTGATAAGGGAACCATCGAAGGCTCGACCCAACTCGCCCCCTGATGGGTAAAAATAAACGGGTCATAGAAATGAAATGTGTAAATCAATTTTGTGTCAGAATAAGCGGGCAACTCTTTCAGGTTGTGATAATTATTCCAGTTTGCCGGCCCAACAACTATGTAATGACTGGTGTCCTCTGTACGGATTGCGTCAATTACCGTTTGTTGAATATTACTCCAAACCCCATCATCTATGCCGTGTGGCTCGTTAAGAATTTCATAGTATAGAAATTCCTGACGGTTTTTAAAATGTTTAGCCATTTGAGTCCAAACCTTGACCAGAACCGGACCAATGTCAGGATTTGTGTTTGCTGTAACATCGAAGGTATGGTTATCTAATATCAAATGAATTTTTAATTCCTCAGCCCAATCCACGGCCTGATCAAGAAAATCTAAAAACAACGGATCGGGTATGTAATCCGGCGACCCACTGGTCATTGCATGCAGATTAATGGGAAGCCGGATAACATCACAACCCAGGCTTTTAATATTCTGGAAATCTTTTTTTGTAAACTTTGAGAATTGGATCTGCCTTGGCCCCGAGGCCTGAAACCAACCTGTCAGGTTAACACCCTTGGAAAAGGGGATTTGTCCCACGCATTCTATGGACAGCATGAGCAACATGATGAAAACAAATAAATAACGGTTCATTTTTTATGTTGAGATGCGTATTGTTGCTCAATCTTTAACGATCATATTTCTACGTCCACAGATGGTCGATTCTACTTTCTACTTTCTACTTTTTTTCAGCTTCTACGAATGGTTTGGATCGCCCGGACCCACTCTTCCTTTTTACAAA
>JAYSOP010000109.1:0-10465 GCA_043722905.1 Chryseolinea sp. | reverse complement strand
GTTGAAGTGATCGCAATGAAGGATATTAATCAAGCTTATGAACGGATGCTGAAGGGGGATGTACGGTATAGATTCGTGATCGATATGGCTACGCTTTAGCAACGATCCATGAGCTTCTGGCTATACATTGCTTGAAGCTCATCGCACGCAAATCGCAGCTTAACTTGCGATCTCAATTTTTACCTTCATCTTTTTAAGGCGCTCATCTTTGATAGCAGACAAGACCTTCTTGACCCCTTCGCGTTTCACTGAAACATACGAAGCGTGGTCAAGGGTAGTGATCAATCCAATGTCATCGACCAAAAGGCCACCTTTTTTCATGAGTAACCCCGCAATGTCACCTTTGCTAATCTTATCTTTTTTGCCCGCGCTAATGTATAGGCAAACAAATTTAGGTGGGGGCGGTAACTGCAACTTAGGGTTGACCCGAATTACCTGGGTCGATGGATCAATATAATCAGGTAAAGATTCATCGTCTGCCAGGATCAGATACGCCTCGCCTGCTGCGTGCATTCTGGCCGTGCGTCCGTTTCTGTGAATGAATGCCTCATGACTTTGTGGGAGTTGATAATGCACTACATGCCTTATCTCGGGAATGTCAAGTCCACGCGCAGCAAGATCCGTTGCAATAAAAACATGGTGTGCTCCCCCCCGGAACTTGATCAGGTTTTTTTCCCTGTCGATTTGCTCTAGTGCACCGTGAAAAATACCGTGCTCAAAATTATTCATTTTAAACAGTGTACTGATCCTCTCCACGGCATCACGGTGATTGCAAAATATGAGGCATACCTCGTCGTTAAAACCGGCTACTAACCTCATCAGGGTTTCCACTTTCTCCGTGCTTTTTGTGTGAACAAGCTTCAGGGAAAGTTTTATAGGTTCTTCTGATTGCAGGTGATTTAAAGTTTCAATCCGCCTGAAGGGCAAAAAATCAGGAAGCGAATCCGGATTTGTCGCAGAAGTCAAAAGATGCTTTTGCTTTCCACTAAGGGCTTTGAAAATGATTTTTAACTGATCGTGAAAACCCATCTGCAGAGATTTATCAAACTCATCCAAAACGACTATTTTTACAGAGGAAGGATCAAATGAATGTCTTTCGACGTGGTCTGCAAGTCTACCAGGGGTTCCAATGATCACTGCCGGTGTTTCGCTCAAACTATTTTGTTCTGTTTTCATGGAATGCCCGCCGTAAAAACAACTGACTTTAAAGGACGTCTTCATTGATCTGAATACTTCTTCAATCTGGAGGGACAATTCCCGCGACGGGGCAATGATAAGGGCTTGCAAACCCTGATGGGTATTCTTTAAAGTATTGATCACCGGAATTAAATAGGCAAGGGTTTTACCGGTTCCTGTAGGCGCCAGAAGCATCAGACTATCAACCTCCGTTGATCGCTCAATAACGGATTTTTGCATGATATTAAAATCTGCAATGGAAAGGTTTTTTAAAACCGTGGCGTATTTTTCGTTTAAATTTTCTTGCATGATTCTAAAATCCATTACTCGGAGGACACAAAGAAGGCACAAAGGTACGCAAAGAAATTGCAATAGGTTTTAGGCTCAGGGTGCGATGAACTGGCTGACGCAGATTGAAAGGATTGCATAATTGTTGGTGCGCAAATAGAACATAGAGAAATTTAGACCTGCGACCTGATACTCGTGCACTGAATGGCTAACATTAGTCGAGTCTCTCCGTGTCCTTCAGCACAGGTTCGAAACAACTTAATTTTAATCATGTATCAAAATGCTAAGACGTACTAAATGAAAAACAAAATTCTCTGTGGTCTCTGCGTATTGCATTTTGAAGCCTATTAGTAACATGGATGAAAGTAAGCCAGGAGAAGAAATTGCTGATCGTTAGTTTACTTTACAATTCTCTTTACCTTTGCCATCCGCCGGACCTTTCAAATATTTGGATGCATCCTTCTGAAACAAATCAATTCTTTGTAAAATCGCCCGTCTTCATTATTTATGCGTAAACTTTTAGCGAGGGAAGAAGGAGATCGAAAAAAATTCCAGGGAGTCTTCAGCAGGTTTGGAAAAAAAATTAATCTCAAAGGCTATAGCGAACCGACCTTGCTTCTGCTCAATATAATTGATCAGGAAACCAACTTAGCCGTAGCAGATCATATCTGGTTTGCTTACACAAAAACTTTTGAAAAGATAAAACTGGAACCCGGCCTCCGGATTGGATTTGAAGCGAGAATTAAGATCTATAAAAAAGGATATGTCAACAGAAAGTATGCAATTGATAACAGAAAATCTGATTTTAAGTTAAGCCATCCTACCAGGATAACTATTCTAGGATAATGCAACCGCAGTTATACCAGCTCATGAATTTCAATTATCTGGTTATTAGGATTATGGTGGTCTACATACCGGGTAAAAGGTCGTTTGGCAATAAATTCCTGTAATTCTTTTTCGGCAGCAGCACGGTTTGCTCCCACAAACTTCACGACAAAAATCCGTTCGTCTGGTTTGTCTATTCTAATATTTATCATGGACCTTTAAACCATAACTAACGAAAGCCGGCGATTATAGTTCCTGCGCGATGGTAAATGCCCTCGAATCAAAACAAAACCTCCACTATTTACCTTCAAATTTAAAGGAGACTTTCACACGGGCGCGAAAAGCTTCCACCTTTCCATCCTTCAGTTGCATGTCAAGCTCGACTATTTCTGCAATACGAAGGTCCCTGAGGCTTTCTGAAGCTCTGTTAATTGCGGCTTGAGCTGCCTTTTCCCAGGATTCAGTACTGGTGCCTACCAGTTCAATAACTTTGTACACGCTTTCAGCCATTTTGTTCCTCCATTAAATAAGTTTTACAATTGATTTTGTTCAATCTATTGAATATTTGAATGGAAGGCAATAGGCTGATGCAGGAAAAGTTGACGGGTTCGTCAGGTCGTCTTCAGAAGAAGGTCACGTAAATCTTATGTGGGTAAATAAATGGAAAACCTAATCAAGAATAGTCTCACTAAAAGACAAACGATTTCCAAAAGGGTCGATTACCTCCATACACTTTTGCTTGAGGTCCCAGGGTGTGATCTCTAGACCGGGCTTGTTAAACGCATAGTTCTTTGCAGTGAGATGTGCATGAAATTCTTCCAGATTCTCAAACTGAGCTATGTAAACACTGGCTCCCGGCGAGCAATCTCCATGGTGTTCGGTTAAGTGGATGACTATGTCGCGAAAAGATATTTGCAGGTATTTTGGAGAGTTATCCTTGGAAGAGATGCTCGCAAGCCACCGCAAAACCGAGCCATCCCAAATAAAATTCCATAGCTGTGGTGTTATCAAAAATCCTGAATATCGGAATGGCTGACGTCATTATCATGGGAATACATGTGACGTCAATTGAAAAAAGGCTCTAGGATATGGCAAAATGAAAATGCCCAGACAACTTCCCTGATATTTGTAAAGTTAGCTTAATGGACAAGCTTAACGTTGACTGCATTGGGTCCTTTTTGGCCCATTTCAACCTCAAAAGTCACTTTATTATTTTCTTTAATGGATTCAACCAGGCCATTCACGTGCACAAACACACTCTCCTGGGTTTCCATATCTTTAATAAATCCATACCCTTTGGAATCGTTAAAAAAAGTAACAATTCCTTTGCGGATCAAATCAGCCTGAGAAGGCGCGACATGTTTGGGAACACTGATCTGAATATCAGCTTCATTGATTTTTACCTTATTTCTGGGGTCCGGCGGCGTAGAGGAGAAATTACCAAATTCATCCACATAAGCGATTTCGAAGCTGTTACCCTCTTTTGCGTTCGCCTTTCTTTCTTCCTTTTTCGCCTCTTTGTCCTTCTTCTTTTTTAGTCTTTTCTTTTCGTTTTCCTTCTTATTCCACGTTTCTTGCGATTTTCCCATAAATTACTTTTACTTTTTTAGTGTTTTCCAGATGCGGTCAAAGTTACAACTTTTCTTTATTTCTTTGAAGTCAGGAACCATGAAAATAACACAAGATCGGGTCGTGAAGAAAACCCCTAAAACGGGTAAGGCCGCTGGCATTAACCGCCAGCGTTCTTTACCATTGCTTTCCAGGTAAAACTTCATTGCACTAAAATAACCGTAGTTGATCTGCCGGATCTTCCCCTTTTTGTCTGACAATAGAATCCCCAAAATTGGAGAGCGAGATCCCCAGAAGCCGGATTTTCTTATTGTCCAAGTCAGTGCCCTTTAAAAGTTCCATCGCGGTTTGGTAAATGATTTCCTTGTCGTCAATTCCATTCGGAAAGGAGTAGCTTCTTGTAACTTGTTTAAAATCGTGGTATTTAATTTTTAACGTAATGGTTCTCCCCTTTAAGCCTTTTCGCAACAAACGGTCATACACGGTTTTAGTAATTTTGAGGAGAGAATCCTGCATATCCTCTATTGCGGTAAGGTCATAAGGGAAGGTGTCTTCTGCTCCGATAGACTTGGTTTCGCGATGCGGCTGAACTTCACGCTCATCAATCCCCCTCACAATACTGAAAAAAAAATGTCCACTTTTCCCAAAATGTTTTGTCAGCTCAGCTTCTGTGAGTTTCTTAAGGTCAGCGCCAGTATGCAAACTCATACTTTTCATCTTATTGGCTGTAACTTTTCCCACACCGAAAAATTTTTCTACGGGTAAGCTTTCCATAAAAGCCTCAATACGTGATGGTCCGATAAAGGTAAGTCCATCGGGTTTATGAAGATCTGATGCAATCTTGGCCACAAATTTATTGACGGAGATGCCGGCAGAAGCCGTAAGCTGCAACTCGTCCTTTATCGCTTTGCGGATCTGTGAAGCAATATCAATAGCCGAACCAATATTGAGTTTGTCATTCGAAACATCCAGGAAAGCTTCGTCCAGAGAAAGCGGTTCAATAAGGTCTGTATACCGTTCGAAAATCGCCCGGAGGTTTTGCGAAACTCCTTTGTAAACATCAAATCGGGGACGGACGAAAATGATATCGGGACAAAGTTTCAAGGCTTGTTTGGAAGGCATGGCAGAATGGACACCGAATTTACGCGCTTCATAACTCGCCGTTGCCACAACTCCACCGCGTCCTTCCGGAGAGCCTCCTACCGCGATAGGTTTACCTCGTAAATCATGATTATCACGCTGCTCGATCGAGGCGTAAAAAGCATCCATGTCTATGTGGATTATCTTTCTGACCATGATGGTGAGTTAGTGAAGGGTCAGTAGTGAGTGGTCAGTGGTGAGTTGTGAGTCGTGAGCGTAGGGCGTCTGAAAAAAATCCTGGGCACTCCATTTTTCATGCCGTTCTTAAGTGAAATGCTTTTGGTTTCGCAAAAACGCGCAAGCCAAGGTGCGACAATGTTGACCCGAAGCCGGACTGTTTTCTACCACTCCATGGTACCGCCGCACTTACACGGTCACAACAATTCCAATAACCTGTGCCGGTGTCGAGTTGGCGGAGAATTTTCTCTGCTCTGTTTTGATCATGGCTATAGACAGATGCGGTTAGTCCGTACGCCGTATCCTGCATTAAGGCAGTAGCCTCCTCATCACTTTTTACTTTCATAATACCGATAAGCGGGCCGAAAGATTCATCGCGCATCACCATCATGTTATGCGACACATTTGTTAGCACGGTGGGCGCAAAATAATTACCCTTCTTGCTCAAACGTTCACCACCCAGCAATACGGTAGCCCCCTTTTTAACGGCGTCCTTTACCTGATTCTCAAGAACCTGGAGCTGGTCTTTCCTTGTCAACGGACCGATATAAACGCCCGCTTCTGTAGGCAGTCCACTTTTCCAGCTGCTCACTTCTTTTTTGAATTCCTCTACGTAGCGATCATAAATTTTTTCATGCACATAAATTCTTTCGACAGCGCAACAACTCTGACCGTTATTATAAAAGGCGCCATCTGCGGTGCCTGCCGCTACGGCTTTGACATCCAATACATCATCTGCCACATACAGAGGGTCTTTTCCGCCGAGTTCACATTGACAGGGAACCATTTTGGTCGACACTTTTTCGTAAATGTATTTTCCGGTTTTATACGACCCGGTAAAAAAGTATCCGTCAAAAGGAAGGTCAAGTAAATTTTCACCGGTCGCGGCGCCGCCTATGGCCACCTGGAAAACATTTTCCGGAACACCCGCCTTCTTCAACATTTTTTCAATCTCCAGTCCGGTAAGGGTAGCATATTCTGATGGTTTGTACATGACTGTGTTACCTGCCAGGAGCGCTGGAACGAAAACATTTACCCCTACGAGGTAGGGATAATTCCATGCAGAAATATTACAAATGGTGCCAAGCGGGTCATAAAGGATTTTTTCTTCCATATTATCAGAACGCGTCATGACTTCATCCGATAAATACTTTACGGCATTTTCAACAAGCCAGTAAATACGTGTACGCGCTCCGTTGATCTCATTTCTGGCCTGTTGCAACGGCTTGCCTACCTCAGCTGTCAGAACAGAGGCCAGGGTTTCAATATTCTCCTCTAGCAGGATTGAAAATCTTTTCAATATCTGAACCCGGTCTACCAATGACGTCTGACGCCACGATTGCTGAGAAGACCTTAGCAGTTCCATCTTACGCGACACACTTGCCGCGGTATCTTCAGGAAGTTCCTTTATTAATTCTTCCGTTGCCGGGTTAATGATTTTCATTACAATAATTTATTATTTGGAGTCGACCAAAGTTTTCTGGTAAATATCATATTTTTTTACCGACCCGCACGGCATCGATAAAGTTTCGTTTAATATTCCTCGAGAAAGCATTTTGCTGGTCAGTCATTCGTTCCGGGTGCCACTGCACAAGCATGAGATAGGCTTGATTTTCTTTGTTCTTCCTTTCCAACCCTTCAATCACACCATCGGGCGAGATGACATTTGTTACCAAATTTTTTCCGACCAGATCAGCGCTTTGATGATGGGCACTGTTTATTTCACCCTGAGATAAGCCAACGATTTTTTGTAATTGGCTAAGCGGATCAACCTGCACTGTATGATACCGATCGGTATCTACGTTTCTGGAGTGGTTAAATTTTCCGAACGCAGGAATATCGGGAATCAGCGTTCCTCCATAGAAAACATTCGCCACCTGGAGCCCCCGGCAGATTCCCAAAAGGGGCAACTGATGAGATTCTACATATTCCAATACTTTCCATTCAAACTCATCTCGCTTCTCATCAATTTCATGGCAATATTCCAGATAGGACTCTTTTTTATAAAAACGCGGGTGGACATCCTCTCCTCCGCTTAAAACAATCCCCTCACATTTTGCAATATCACTGATATTGTTTGTGCGATGGCTTAATTTGATTACTGCAATACCTGGTTCAGCTTCAAACCACTTCTGGTAGTTGAGGTATTTACTGCAATCGGTTATACCAATGGTGATGTTGCGATCCATTTTGTAATAATTATAATGCTTTGAAATAGGATCTTCCATATTCTCTGGACGAAAAATCCTGATCCCCTATCCGCCTCTGATGCTGCATTGATTTATTTTACAACGCCCGGAGGTAAAGATCTCTGAACTCATCCCGGCTAACGGGTTTCGGATTGTTCGGATGGGCAAAATCCGCAATGGCCAGATCCGCCAGCGGTTCAATGTGTTCCTGCCTCACTCCTATCGCCCCCAATTTATGAGGAATCCCAATGCGTGAATTGAAATCAAACAAATATTTTACGACTGCTTTACCCGTTTCATCCTTCAGGGACAGCGCGCGAGCGATTTGTTTGAATTTGTGTTCAAAACCTTCCATGTTAAAATCCATTCCGTAAGGAAGATTTACAGCATTTGCCAAACCGTGGTGGGTATCCAGTAATGATGAGAGGGGATGCGCCAGTGAGTGTACGACCCCCAACCCTTTTTGAAAGGCAACGGCCCCCATCAACGAGGCAATAAGCATTTTGCTTCTCGATTCCAGATCAGGGTGATTCACCGTTGTCTCCAGCGACTCGCTGATAAGCGTAATGCCTTGAAGCGCAATACCTTCACACAAAGGATGGGGCATTTTAGCCAGGTAAGCTTCCATGTTATGAGTCAGTGCGTCCATCCCGGTGGCTGCCGTGATAAACGGAGGCAACTCCATTGTTAGTAACGGGTCTGCAAAAATAATTTTCGCCAGTAACTTCGGTGAAAAAAGAATTTTTTTCTGATGGGTTTCATCATCGGCAATAATGGCGCTGCGGCCTACCTCGCTGCCTGTACCCGATGTAGTGGGTATGGTAATAAAGTGTGGTACTTCGTTGGTCACAAATACATCACCTCCTATGAGGTCATCGTACTTGAATAAGTCTTCGCGGTGGTTTATACGCAAAAGTATGGCGCGCGCAACATCCAACGCAGCACCCCCTCCAATACCGATGATGGCTTCCCTTCCTGTCTTGTCATACACGTCCGTGCCTTTGTAAACGTCGGACTTCACCGGGTTTTTATGAATGTCAAAAAAGACTTCCGGGGTGATGCTTTTTTGCTTTAGGTCACCGATTATGGCCTTAAAAAAATCCAGTTGAGCCACAATAGGGTCGGTAACGATCAGGGGCCTGAATAGATTATTCTTTTTTAAATAATCGGGAAGTTCCTTCACCGCACCCGCGCCAAAGCGTATCGTTGTTGGAAAGTTGTACTGGTAAATTTTATCGAAAGTCATGCCTTGTTTAAATTTTCAATTTAGGTTTAGGTCTCGAATATCGGCGTTGGACAAGGTCGAACTTGCGGATACAGGTATTAAATAATTTCGAAATATCTCCGGAGTTCCCAATCGGTGACTGCTTTCAGTGACTGGCGCCATTCCCATTCACGGGTCTTCGTGAAGTGATCAACAAATTTTTCACCCAAAATTGTTTTGGCTACTGCCGATTTTTTCATCATTTGTGTAGCGTCGTTTAGATTCGCGGGAAGTACGCCATTCGAAAAATCACGGTACCCATTTCCCTGAGTCGCAGGCTGTGTTAATTTTAATTTTTGACGGATACCATACAATCCTGAGGCAAGCGCCGCCGCCATGGCAAGGTAAGGGTTCGCATCGGAACCGATCACACGTGTTTCTAATCGGGCGGATTTTTGATCGCCGCACAAAACCCGCAAGGCAACTGTTCTGTTATCAACTCCCCAGGTAAGGGTAGTGGGCGCCCAGGCCCCTTCTACTAATCTTTTATAACTGTTCACTGTTGGCGCATACATGGGCAAAAGCTGGGGAAGACAATACAGTTGCCCCGCCATATAACTTTTCATTATCTCACTCATTTTATGCTCATCCACAGCATTAAAGAATAAGTTATGCTTGCTTTCATTATCCCACAGACTTTGGTGCACGTGCCCTCCGCATCCGGGTAGGCTTTCGCTGATCTTAGCCATGAAAGTTGCCATGATACCATGCTGATAGGCAAGCTCCTTCACACCGGTTTTAAATAATACCGCCCGATCAGCAGCTTCCCCTATCTCAGCGTATTGAATCGCAGCTTCCAGCACTCCAGGTCCTGTTTCGGTATGTAGCCCTTCTAACGGAACATCGAATTTGCGAAAGCCTTCGAAAAGATCGGTAAAGAAGGGATTGTTAAGGGTACTTCGTAAAATAGAATAGCCAAACATTCCGGGAGTGAGCGGCGTCAGGTTTCTGAAATTTTTATCCTGCAGACTGTGGGGAGTTTCCTTAAAATTAAACCACTCAAACTCCTGGGAGAAATAGGCCGTGTATCCTTCACTTATGGCCTCTTTGGTAATTTTCTTAAGCAACTGCCGGGGACAAACAAAAGCTTCCTTGCTATTCTGATCAATCAGATCGCCTAGAAAAAAAGGAACGTCATTTTCCCAGGGTATTTTGCGGAATGTTGACAGATCGATTCTTGCCGGCGCATCAGGATAGCCGGTATGCCATCCAGTGTATTGCACATTATCGTACGCGACATCACCAGAATCCCATCCGAAGATTACATCACAAAAAGCGGAACCGTTGTTCGAAGCCGATATGAATTTTTCAGTGGATATATATTTCCCACGCAGTATGCCATCAATATCTGTAAAGGCTATTTTTACTTTCCCTGACGGATGATCCTTAACGTATTGAATGATGTCTTTTTCGTTCATTGCCTTCATCTGTTAAATCAATTTCTACGCTGGAGAGATTGGCTGTTATAACCCTGCCATAATTTAAATATTCCGTAGCAACTTAACACCAGTAAACAATAGATACCTGCTAACCGGTAATTATAGAAGGCCATTGCGATAAATGAGACCAGGGCTATGATCAGTGCTGTGTAAGGGAAAAGCGGAAAAAAAGGAACCCTAAAAGGCCTGGGTAGTGTGGGATCAGTCTTTCGTAACCTCAAGAGAGATATCATCGAAATAATATATAAGGTCAGCGCCCCAAAGACGGAAATGGTAATAATCTCAGCTGTTTTACCTGTGAGAAGGGCGATAATACCAATTACCATATTCATTAATAAAGCATTGGAGGGCGTCTGGAATCGGGGGTTAACTTTTCCTAAAAACGCAGGGGCAAATCT
>JAYSOP010000108.1:0-3145 GCA_043722905.1 Chryseolinea sp. | reverse complement strand
TATTGGATCTGGACCAGGAATTTGTCTACGTCGGAGATGAGGGCGTTGTGGAGCCCAGTGGTAAAACCCGAAGACATGGTCTTGATTTATCAGGAAGGTTTCAGGTTACCCCATGGTTGTATGCGGACATGGATGTAAATTTTTCAAAACCAAGGTCAAGAGAAAACCCAGAGGGTGAAAACTATATTCCGCTTGCGCCCATTGCAACCAGCATTGGAGGGCTAACCTTTAAAATAAAAGATAACATCAGCGGTTCGATGCGTTACCGGTACCTTTCCGATAGGCCTGCAAATGAACATTATTCGGTTGTTGCTCTCGGATATAATATTGTTGATATCGTGCTCCGTTATTCGAAGGCAAAATATGATGTAATGATTTCCGCCGAAAATCTCTTTAATCAGGAATGGAATGAGGCACAATTTGCTACTGAATCAAGGCTTCGAAATGAAACTGATCCAGTTTCCGAAATTCATTTTATACCTGGAACGCCCTTATTCGTAAAGGCAAGTATGAGTTATAAGTTTTGATTCGAATACTTGCTTTGCGGAAGGGAACGTTACTCAGACGCACATTTTCTCCCAGGCTAATTTCCGTGCTATCACAACAGTTCCAATAATTTGACTAAACCGGCATCAGATCATTACCGTTTCTTTATATTTAGATCGCCGAATTTCTGGTTATTTTAAGTTGGCTAAGGATATAATCTATCAGATGTAAAAGCTAAGTAACCAATCTTCATTACAAATAATATATGCATCATGACCAATTCAAAATTTAACGATGGGGATGACAGTCGCAGGTCTTTCCTAAAAAAATCGGCGATTGCCACCGTCACTTTCGCTGCTGCAGACCTTGGTCTATTTCATGAAAAACCTTTGGCGGCAGGTACCAGTCAATCGACGGCACCCTGGTATAAAAGGGTCACGCGATGGGGCCAGATTAATATCACGGAAAAAGATCCCATGCAGTACGATATTCCCTGGTGGCGAAAGTACTGGAAGCAGACGGGCACTCAAGGCGTGATAATTAATGCTGGAGGGATCGTCGCTTATTATCCCACGCGCATTCCCCTTCATCGCAGGGCGCAATACTTACAGGATCGAGATCTGTTCGGCGAATTATGTCGTGCGGCGCATGAAGATGGAATTGTAGTGTTTGCGCGTATGGATTCCAACAGAGCGCATGAAGAATTTTATCAGGCTCATCCCGATTGGTTTGCCCTCGATGCGTCCGGCAAACCTTACAAAGCGGGCGAGCTATACATCTCATGTGTGAACAGTCCCTACTATCAAAAACATATCCCGTCAATTCTGAGCGAAATTGCCGAAATGTATCATCCCGAGGGATTTACCGATAATAGCTGGAGTGGTCTGGGCCGGGAATCGATCTGTTATTGTGATTACTGCAAAAGTAGTTTTAGGGAAAAAACTGGAAATAGCATTCCCCTTGTCAAGAACTGGAATGATGCGGTTTACAAGAGATGGATCCGCTGGAACTATGATCGCAGGCTTGAGATTTGGGATCTGAATAACAAAACTACCAGGGCATCCGGAGGAGCTAATTGCATTTGGTCCGGCATGAACAGCGGTTCCATTGGCGGTCAAAGCAGGAGTTTTCGCGACTACAAAGAGATTTGTAAACGGGCCGACATCCTGATGCTCGATGACCAAAGCCGGCATAACGAAAGTGGATTTCAGCGCAATGGCCAAATCGGAAAAGTCATTCATGGTTTACTGGGATGGGATAAACTAGCACCGGAAAGTATGGCGATGTATCAAGCGGGTAGGCCAACTTTCAGACTGACAAGCAAGCCTGAACCGGAAGCACGAATGTGGGTACTAGAAGGCATGGCCGGCGGTATCCAACCCTGGTGGCACATGGTAGCTGCCTATCATGAAGATCGACGAATGTATAAAACAGTTGAGCCGCTCTTAAAGTGGCATAAAGACCATGAGGAATTCCTGATCAATCGTACGCCTATTGCCACCGTTGGTGTTGTTTGGTCTCAGGAGAACACGGATTTTTATGGACGAGACGACGCTGATGAATTAGTGGAACTTCCATGGCGTGGAATGACAGAAGCCCTCATCCGCGCAAAAATTCCTTATCTGCCAGTTCATGCGGACCATATTGACCGCGACGCGGATCAGTTCTCATTGCTCATATTGCCGAATCTTGCTTTAATGAAGGATGATCAGATTGCCAGCGTTAAGCGATTCGTTCAAAATGGCGGAAGTTTAATTGCTACGGATGAGACCAGTTTGTACAATGAAGAAGGAGAACTCAGGAAAGATTATGCCCTCGGTGATTTGTTGGGCATTCATGTGACAGAATCTCACAGTTCAAAAGCGGAAGGTGGCAATCACACCTATCTGCGCCTAACCCCAGAGTTGCGTGGCCAGATGCAGGGGCCGCACAATGACAGGGAGCCGAAAATTTCTGGCAAGCGGCATGAGGTCTTCAAAGGTTTTGAAGAAACGGATATCCTGCCCTATGGTGGCTTTCTGAAGGCGCACCGCCTTGAGCCACACGCGGAAGTACTGATGACTTTCATTCCTGACTTCCCGGTGTATCCTCCCGAAACTGCCTGGATGCGGGTGCCGAAAACGGATATTCCAGGGCTAATTATCAACACAAATGCCCAGGGAAGCCGGATTGCTTTTTTGCCCGCAGACATTGACAGGCAGTTTGCCCGCCATAATCTTCCCGATCATGGGAACCTGCTCGAAAACCTTATTCGCTGGGCGGTAAGAGATAACATTCCTTTGACTGTGGAAGGAGCCGGCCTGGTTGATTGTCATCTCTATCGTCAGTCAGACCGCCTGGTTTTACATGTCATCAACCTGACCAGTGCGGCGACCTGGCGCGCACCCATACATGACTTTGTAAATATCGGACCATTAAAAATAAAAATTAAGTTACCGAAAGGCGTTGGAGGTAAGAGTCTGCGCACATTGGTAATCGATGAACGGATTCCATCGATAGTGAAGGATGGCTGGAGTGAATTTGAAATCAAATTGGTTCGCGATCATGAAGTGGTTGTTATCGTCTAGGTACAATGCCTTATGAGCCATATAAAAAAGAAAATATTCATATTTTTTTTGATTTTCGTTTCAGGAAAAATATACACCTTTTTATTTCAACA
>JAYSOP010000107.1:0-3115 GCA_043722905.1 Chryseolinea sp. | reverse complement strand
ATCGCTAAAAACTAGCTTGTGAATATTAAAGCGCATGAAATCAAAAACAATATGAACGCCCCCATCAATACTTTGCAGGACGCCCTGGCTTTCCAACTTCAGGGACTATTGTATACTGAAAATAAATTAAAAGGTGCAGTCAGTCACCTTGACCCTGAGATGAGCTCACCGGGAATGGTGAAGGGCATTACCAATTACCTAAAAAGTTCCGCCCATAAGCTGGTCAAACTCGAACGGATTTTTAACTATTTAATGCAAGAGCCCCATACCCGAAGAAATGATGTCGTTAACAAAATTCTTTATGAAGAAGATAGTATGCTATCTTTCACTAGTTCGCCGCATCTGAAAAGCCTCCTGGTCGTAAGCTCGCTGCAAAGCATTAACGCATATAAAATTTCAGCCTATAATATTGCCTACGTTTTCGCCATTGAGTTAGGGCTTGAAGCACCTGCTAATCTCCTTCAACAAATCCTTGAGTGGGAATTGGACGCGAAAAAAAACCTGTCAAAAATCGCCATCACAGAATTTAATAAAATGAACGAAGTCGTGTGTTAGAACAAGCTCAAAATGATCTATTCACATTCAATTTTCCGGTCTTTTAGAAAAGATGAGCAACGGTTTTGAGGTATCGAAAGATACGGAGGCAGATTTACTCGCAAGAAATAGACGGTCAAACAAATCCCGGTTTTGTTTGGTAAAGAGCACTACCAACGACGGCTTAAATTTGCTGATCGCCGTTTTCAAATGCGCACCCAATGAATTTTCAATTTGAAATTTCTGAAAATGGAATTCCACGCCCCTTGCGCGGTACCGCTTAGAGATAGCTTCCAATTTTTCATTTACTTCGCGCACCTGCTGAAGATAATCATAATGTAGTACAGAAGTCTTTGCGTTTATGGAAGCACTGAACTCCCTAACCGTTTTCAACTCCTTTTGCAGGCTGTTCAGATCAGACGAATACAAAACATGCTTAATCGCTTCTCGCCGGTAATTTTTTGGGATGACGAAAACAGGACTCTTCGCATGTTGCAGAACGGCCGATGTGGATGTACCGATAACACGACGCAATACGCCAGCGCCGCGAGTACTCATACAAATAAAATCAACCTTTCGCCTGGTAGCATAATCGATGATAGCCTTATCGGCCTCAGCGTTAACCTCCACAACACATTCGTACTTACGGACTTTTTTTTTAATCTGTCTGAACACGCTCTTTACCAAAGATTCCACCTTTTGTTGGGCCGACTCCATTTCAAGATCGACGAAACTTTCAAATCTTGCATTCTTCCAGGAAGTTGGTTTAAGAAGTTCCATGACGTGATAAAATATAAGCGTAATTCCATTTTGTGAGGCCAGTTGAATGGCGAACCGGATACCTGCCTTAGAATTTTTTGACAGGTCAGTGGCCACAAGAATTTTTTTCATACTGATTATTTTAAGTTACCTGCCGCCGAAAAACTATGTCATATAAAAGGTCTGCCGGCGATTGTCAATGCAGCAGGCGTTCCAGCTTCGTTTTATTTATTATTCTAAGTCCTTGTCCGGAAATTTCAATTAATCCCTCATCCTTAAAATCCGCAAGTGTGCGGTTGAGCGATTCAGTTGCCGTGCCCACAATGTTCGAAATATCACGTCTGGCAATTGAAATAACAGCATTGTTGTTCAATAGTGTAATACTCTGGTTCAATTTAATCAATGCGATGGCAACGCGCTGGCGAACTGACTGGTAGGCAATTTCCAATAACCGATTTTCCATTTCATCAAGGTTGTTTGATAACAAGCGAATGAACTTTCTGGCAATATCCTTACTGGAATAGATTAATGCCAGGAAATCCTGTTTCGGAATAATGGAAATCCGCACGTCTTCAAGTGCTTCAGCATTGTCATTATAGGGTTTGTCTTCCAATAATGGAACATAGCCAAAGAATTCTCCCTCGCGATGAATGCCGGTGATCAGTTCTTTACCGTCATAATTTACTTTGTAGGTTTTTACCTCGCCTCTTTCGATATAATAAAGATCATTTGGCGCCTGGCCTTCCATAAATATCAGATCCTTCTTCTTAAATGAACGAACTGGTCGGTTTTCAGAAAGCTTCTTAAATTCTTTTAATTCCCGTGCCTGGTTAAAAAATGCACTGACATCGTGTGGACTATTGTCAAACGCTGATTTTAAAAATTCATTCTTCTTCAACCGGATCTCAATTACCTTCAAAAGGTCAACGCTGTCAAATGGTTTGGTTATGTAATCATCTGCGCCCAGGTTCATGCCTGCGCGAAAATCAGCTTTATCCACCTTAGCCGTCAGGAAAATAAATGGAATTGCCGCAGTATCGGGATTATTATGCAGAATGTGCAATACTCCGTACCCATCGAGCTGAGGCATCATAATATCGCACAATATAAGGTCTGGATGAATTTGCTGTGCTAAATCAACACCCATCCTTCCATCCGGGGCATAGGTGACCTGGTAACTGGCCAACTCAAGAATGCATGAAATGTTTTCAGCCATGTCAGCATTATCTTCAATTAATAATATGTGATTGCTCATATGAACGCCTTTAAGTGTCAAATAATCCGCATCATATAAAGATTTGTATTGTTAAAGACTGTTTTTATAAGCAAATTATTATTAACCATCTCAAATGAATATGATCAGTCTCATAAGGCAATATGACATATGTCATAGGTGCGGTCATTCGCGCAACCAGACACAACTTTCCCAAATAAGTTAAGAAAAAAGACTGAATTCAATGATCCAAAGAAGGCCATTCATCCGCAAAAAAGTAATCTTAGCTCCTGCTGAATCGATCTGAGCACCAGGGAGAATAAGCTATTGAAATCAGGCAAGTATTTGATTCGGATCGTGCCTAAATTAGAGAAGGCGGAATAGCTATTCCGCCTTGTACATCTGACAGCCCCAGCTGGAACTGTCCTCTACTCGAAAACATCCCACTTTTTTTCTATGAAACGGCAATTTTATGGGTATCCTTTATGCCTGTTTCCTGCAATTTCGGGATCATTAACCGGAGGATTCCATTTTCATACTTGGCATCGATCATTTCCTCATTTACATTTTCAGGTAAGTTGAAAGAACGAACGAAGGAATTAAACGAAT
>JAYSOP010000106.1:0-1942 GCA_043722905.1 Chryseolinea sp. | reverse complement strand
GGCAAAGATTTGAAGGCCGGTAGTTATGGATTGTTTCTTGGAGTTTCAAAAGAGGGACCCTGGACCTGGATTTTTTCCAAAAACACGTCCAGCTGGGGAAGTTACTTCTATGATCAGAAAGAAGATGCCTTGCGTGTGGAAGTCACGCCAAAAGACGGTGAGTATACAGAGAATCTGACCTATGGCTTTGATGATCGCAAACGGAATTCAGCCGTTGCATTCTTGCAGTGGGAAAACAAAAAAATACCTTTTAAGATTGAAGTGCCCAATGTGAATGAGTTATATGTTTCTACGATGCGCAACGAATTACGCTCCTCACCTGGATTCGACCCCCACAATTTTTCAGCTGCCGCACAGTTTTCTGCCCAAAATAAAATCAATTTGGAAGAGGCATTGGTGTGGGCTGACAATGCTATGAATCCTAACCTTGGAGGCACAGAAGATTTCAACGCCCTCAGTACAAAGGCCAGTGTGTTGCGAGCATTAAATCGTAACGCAGAAGCGGATGTTGTGATGGACAAGGCCATCAAAATACCAGGCACACCGGTTCAGCAAATTCATCAATATGGAAGAGGGCTCTTAGCGGCTGGTCAGAAGGAAAAGGCTATGGAAGTTTTTCAATACAATGCAAAAATGCATCCCGAAGAGAAATTTACACCGAACGTAGGACTCGCAAGGGGTTATACGGCGATGGGAGATAAAAAGAATGCTATCAAGTATTGGGAAATCGCTATCAAAAATATTCCCGAAAACCAAAAGTCAAACATCGCTTTATACGAAGGCGAGTTGAAAAAACTAAAAGAAGGAAAGTAGTTGAGGAGCGAGAATTGAGAAGTTGAGAATTCTCAGCTTCTCAATTCTCATATTGTCACTCCGCCCGCAATCGAACAATTCCGGTCGGGAATGAACAATTTATATTCACAAAAGGGGCTTTTTATTTTAAAAATCTGCATTATCAAATTGGCATGTCAATTGGAAACAATTGATCTAAACGCACGCCATGCTCATAAGCTACCTTACGATCGCCTTTCGAAATCTGTTAAAAAATAAAACATACTCGTTCATTAACATCTTCGGCCTGGCGTTGGGGCTAGCGTGTGTATTTCTCATTCTGCAATACCTGAAACAGGAGCTTAGTTATGATCGTTTTCACGCGAATGCTGAAAATATTTACCGCATTACCTGGGAAGATGAAAACCCGCAAACACGGGTGCCCCATCCCATGGCGCAGGCGCTTGTCCAGGATTTCCCGGAAGTTGAAAGCGCCGTAAGCCTTACTCCAATCTGGGGGCCAGGGTTGACAAAACAGACCTTCTCGATCAGAAACCTGCAAAAAGATATTCGGTATGATGAACGAAATGTGTTGGCGGTTGACAGTAGTTTTTTTGAGGTCTTTACATTTCCCGTAATCAGCGGCGATGTAAACAAGGCGCTAAGGAAGCCAGGAGGTATTCTACTTTCTGCGTCGATGGCAAAAAAATATTTTGGCGACGAAAATCCAATCGGCAAGCAACTTGCGGTGAATGATGATAAGCGTGTGGTGGAAGTGACCGCCATCTTCCAGGACGTTCCTTCCAATTCTCACTTTCATTTTGATTTCCTGGTATCCTATGTCACCATCAAATTAGATCCTGGTTGGGCTGATTTTTTTTCATGGCGAGACTTTGGGCACTATGATTACCTCCGCTTGAACCCAGGCGCCGACGCGAGGGTATTGGAAAGCAAACTTCTTGATTGGGTTAAGAAATATGTAGCCTGGTCACCAGAAGATTTTCGTTCGTTGGCTGAAAAACATTATGGTTTTAGGCTTCAGCCAATAACTGATATTCATCTCAGATCAAACTTACGATGGGAACTTGAGTCTAACGGTAATATCGATTACATCTATATGATGACCGCCGCCGCTCTTCTCATTCTGGTGATCGCCTGTGTAAATTTTATC
>JAYSOP010000105.1:0-2941 GCA_043722905.1 Chryseolinea sp. | reverse complement strand
AAAGAAGGCTTCCCAAACATGCCTGCTCCCGTGAGTATGATAATTGTAGGTATCGCCTCCACTATAATAGAACTGGTAAATAAATCCCAGGGCAAGAGCACCTATTATTTTAACCGTTAACGCAGGCAAAAAGAATCTCTTATTAAATTCATCCGTAAACTTTGGCCTTAACATATAAGCCATCGCATACACAAGTAAGATGACAATAGGTGTTACGATTATGTCCCGGGCTTCCAAATGGGTAGATTATCAATTATTTGCGGATTCGTATTCGGTATTTTCGCGACAATCACGTGAGTTGCGCTAACGCTAAATCTTTTCCTGAATTTGAACTGCGTAAAACCTAATCTCCCTTCTCCAGTCTTTTAAGCTTTCTTTTCGCATCTTTAAATGCGGGGTCTTTCCGATCAGCACTTTTCCTAACCAATTGAAAATATCGTTTAGCTTCGGCGTTGTTTCCCTGGATCTGATTAATTTCCCCCAGAGAAATTAATGAGTACAGATAGTATCCTGACTCCGTAGCATCGATCTCCTGTGCATACTTAACGCATTGCTCATAAGAAAGGCGCGCTAGATCATAGTCCTTTCTGGATTCATATATCTGACCTAAAAAGAAAGCCGCATAGCGGCCGCTGGTCCCTTCGTACCCTGTCATACCACTGTCGATCCTAACTAAAATATCCTTGCAAACAGGTTCCGCTTCAGCATAACGTCCCACGGAATATAGCATCCTCGCAAAGTACCGGTGGAAAAAAGGGTTGTCGGGATACGTTTCAATCAGGTACTCGCTAATCTGAAGCGCCTGGAACTGATCGTTTTCATAGCTGTTCAAGATCCTCATTAACCACACCATTGCTTCTGTTCGGGTGTAGAATGCATTGTAGGAAACTTCTTTAAGTTGCTTTAGACCCAAAGCCTTATCCCCTTTCGGAAAAAACCATAGAATAGGTTTCAAAGCCGGATAATTTTCACGAACCCACACGGAAAAATAGTTATACAAGGCATCTCCGAAAACCAGCTCCGGACTAAGGTTATGAGTGCCTCGTCCTTCTTCCAGATATTTCAGCGCGCTTCTCCCTTCCGAAGCAGCCTTTCCCCAGTTTTTACGCTCCTCATCGGAATATAATCTTCCCTTAAACCCATAGGCCGCAGCCAAAAAAAAGGAAGCCTCCGCTTTATAGTTTGGATACTCTTTATATAAGCGTTCTGCCACATTAATGGTCGTATCCATATAAGCTAAAAATGATGCGTCATAGGAAGTGTTTTTAGTATTCGGCATTATTTTCCACCAATCAATCAAACCCATAAGGAAATAGGGCAACGGATGCCATCCATAACGGACTTTTAAATCCTGGAACTCGGCTTCTGCACGCTGAAACTTAAAATTATAAAGATCACTTAAGGCCTGGGTGCATTCTAATTGTACCTGTTTGTCAGAGAGAAGGATGAGTATAGTATCTTTTTTTTCAGGGGATTGTGATGCTGCAGAGAAATGAGCGACCCATAAGAGAACAACCAGCGGTAAATACTGTGCCTTCCTTATTCCGGAAAAAAACGTAAATATCGCGAACCTTCTATATTTGTCTAAAAACACCATAAAATACTAAACGCACAATCTGTTTGGTTAATTCTACCCCATCATCCGACAGCGAAACTAAATTATTATTTGGTGGCGACAAAAGGTTGCTTTTCATACTGCTCTGCCTGAGCACGCTGATGATTCTTTTTATTAAAATCTCTTTCATTGAAAACGAAACTGCTGCTTTCGAATTCCTTCAGGATAGACCTGAAGGAATGATTTTACGCATCATCAACAGCATTAAATATCTGTCTATCCCCTTTGTCTATTTATGGAAGTTTACGGTTATCGCCTTTGTGATTTGGGTAGGCTGCTTCATGTACGGTTATCGGGTGACTTATTCTCAGTGCTGGGGGGTGGTGATCGGTGCCGAATTTGTTTTTCTAATTCCCGAGATCCTGAAAATCATATGGTTCATGGTCGTGCAAACAGACCCCAACTACGCCGATATACGGGCTTTTTACCCTTTCTCCCTTATTCATTTTGTGGATTATGACGCTATTGAAAAGCGTTGGGCCTACCCGCTTCGTTCTCTCAACCTTTTTGAGATTGGGTATTGGTTCCTGCTGGTGACAGGAATACATCATTACGCCAGAAAGGAGAAACAAATTGTCTGGCTGATCGTTGCATGCTCCTATATCCTGATTTTTGTCTTGTGGCTGATCTTTTACGCCATCGTCTATAAATAAAGTACAGTCTTGGTTCCTTTATGGCTTAATCTCCTGTTTTGGTGTGTTCATTAACCGGTGCTGGTTGTCAAATATCAACTGGCATAATCCTAAAATCTGAATAATCCTCGTTATTTTCGCGCCTTAAGTTTTTTTGAATAATCTTATCATGAACCATAATTTTCAAAAGGTTAATAATCTGACAGGTTGGGCGGTTTTTGCCATTGCATTGGTTACTTATTGGACAACCATGGAACCTACCGCCAGCTATTGGGATTGCGGAGAATTTATCGCCGTATCCTATAAACTGGAGGTTCCCCATCCCCCAGGCGCACCCCTATTCCTGCTGATCGGACGATTATTCTCATTTCTATCTTTTGGCGATGAAACCAAAGTCGCTTATTGGATCAATTTCAGTAGCGTACTAGCTGGCGCCTTTACGGCGCTCTTTTTATTCTGGTCCACCGTCCTTTTTGGTCGTAAACTGATGAAGATCAGAACCGCAGAAGAACTGACTGAGGATAAAACCTGGGTGCTCATGGGTGCTGGCTTGGTGGCTGCCCTAACCTACACCTTCTGTGACTCAGCGTGGTTTTCCAACGTAGAGGCTGAAGTTTATGCCATGTCTTCTTTCTTTACCGCATTCGTGGTGTGGGCTATGCTCAAGTGGGATGTTATTGAGGATGAATCGAAA
>JAYSOP010000104.1:0-3303 GCA_043722905.1 Chryseolinea sp. | reverse complement strand
CAACTCGGCATCATTTGTTTCCACGGATAATGATTTGTGGGTCTTCGGGGATGTCGCTTCTGATGACGCGATTAAAGGCGGTTTGGCAGGGGATCAGAGTGACATTCAATTTGTTGATGAATTCAGTTACTCCGCCAACAATGGCGCTCTGGAAAATATATGGAAACATTATTATGAAGGAATTTCTCGCGCAAATTACCTTCTCTATTATGTACCAAACATAACGATGGACGAAGAATTGAAAGCGCGGATACTGGGTGAAGCTAAATTTTTGCGCGCATGGTTTTACTTTAACCTCGTTAATATTTTTGGTGAGATCCCTTTGAAATTAAATCCTCCCTTAAATCCGGATGAGATCAACAAACCAAAATCTTCTGTTGCCAGTATCTATGGCCAGATTGAAGAAGATCTTAAGCAAGCGCGTGATGTTTTAGCTGTCTCCTATACAGCAACTGATGCAGGAAGAGCAACCAGCGGAGCTGCTTCAGGCATGCTTGCGAAAGTTTTTTTGTATCAGCAAAAATGGGAGGAAGTTCTATCAGCCATTACCTCATTGGAAGCGTTGGGAGGGTATTCGATGGAACCTGTTTATAAAAATAATTTTATAGACTCAACCCAGGGAAATAGCGAATCTATCTTTGAAATACAACATCTCAGCAATCAATTGCCAAAATTAGGGAGCCATTTGAATCAATATTTTGCTCCTCCAAAAGACAACGGATACTACTTTAATGTTCCGTTACAGAATTTTGTCAACGAATTCGAAAAAACTCCTGCAGAAGTTTTTGATCCGCGTCTCGACTATACGGTTGGCCGCTCGGGACAAAAATGGATAAATGGTGAAGACTTTGATCCTGCATGGTCACCGACTGGATATCTTCAAAAAAAGCACGTACAACCCCTGAATGAAGAGCCGATTGTGGGGGATGCAAGTTTGAACTATGTTTATCTCCGTTATGCTGATATCCTGCTGATGAAAGCGGAGGCATTGAATGAGCTCAATCGAATGGGGGAGGCCGTGATTCCGTTAAATGCTGTGCGAAAAAGAGCCAGAGAAAGCTACCTGTATGATGCGGAGCTTTCAGGCTTCGGGGCCGTACCCATGGATCTCTTACCTGACATTATTTCATCTGATCAACAAACAGTGCGTGATGCTATCCGTCATGAGCGCCGGGTTGAATTAGGGTTTGAGTTTCACAGGTTTTTTGACCTGATGCGATATGGAAAACAAAGCGCTGAAGCCGCACTTTCCGGAACTGGTTTCATTTACGAACAACATCAGCGATTTCTCATACCACAGTCTGAATTGGATACGAATCCCTCAATCAATAAATAAACTCAATTATTATTTAAAACAGAAAAATTATGAAAACAAGATCAGTAAAATTTATTTTAATGGCCACGGCGGTGTTGAGTGCGGGACTGTTTGCCTCATGCTCAAAGGATGAGGGCGCCCCTCCGGTAGTCAAAACCGATTTGGTTTCTGCTATCTCAGCAGTCGATGTATTGATTGCCTCAACAAATGAAGGTGTTGCAGCGGGAAATTACCTCAAAGGCTCCAAGGAACCTTTTATGGACGCAGTAGCTGAAGCGAAGGCCGTTGTGGATAATCCTGCTTCCACACAAGTAATGATTACCAATGCCACCGTTGCGCTTGCCGCGGCCGTTGCAGAATATGAAAGTAAAAAGGTAGTTCCCATCGATCCAACGAATTTAGTAGGCCAATGGACTTTTGATGAATTGACTACCGTAGCAGCAGGCACCAGTGTTAAAGATTATTCAGGTAATAATTTCAATGGCACCATTAAAGCTGGTCATGCCTATTGGGGAGCGGGAACGCTTGCGTTCGCTGCCGACCGCTATGGAAATGCCAACAAAGCGCTTCAGTTTAACAAGGGCAGTAATATTGAAATTCCTTACAATACGGCCCTTAACCCTACCATCATGTCAATTTCGTTGTGGGCAAAATCCGATGTGAATAGCCCAATTGTGAATAACCAGTACATGATCGCCATGAACCGTTGGAACGGTTACAAGTTGAATTTCCAGGATTCGCCCAAGGCGTTTTTTACTGTAAAAGCTAATGTCACCGGTGTGGTAGATCCCGCCTATTATGATCGTGACAATGCCAGCCCTTTGGTAACGCAAGGTAAGTGGTGGCACATCGTGGTAACCTTTGGCGGTGGTCATATGATGTTTTACCTGGATGGCGTAATGGTAAAAGATTGGGATAATACGCCGGGAACAGCAATTTCTCAATCTTCAGCACCTGTCAATCTCGTCTTCGGCCAGGATTTACCTTCAACCGGTTATTCCACTGTTGATGGGTCTCCAAATTATGTAAACTGGGGAGGCTTTTTCATTGGAGCTCTTGACGAAGTCAGGATTTACAAATCAGTACTTACTGCTTCACAGGTTACGAGCATTTACAGTGTTGAAAAACCTTAAGAATTTATCTCAAGGCTGGTCAGTGCGTGGACAATAATGAAAGAGGAATAGTGAACTCACTATTCCTTTTTCATTTATTCGTTTGTAAACAATAGGGAGGATGAAAGAAAAAGCAGTAGGAAAATTTATATTAAAGTTATTGGTACAAGTTTTAATACTTGTACCTGGGTTAACATATGTATGTTTTGCCCAAACCGGTCAGATCAGTATTCCCCGTGTCGCGGGAATGCCTGATTTACCTTCACCTTACCTGATGCGAGACTGGAAAGCAGTGGCAACCCAATATGATGGACTTATTTTTTCAACTAACGCCACTGGTCAATTCCTTCCGCTCATAAGCCTTAAACCAAATGGAATCAATTATCCAGCGCTTCAACCTATTCTGCTCGATACGTATGTAGGCTCTGCAAGCAGTGGAAATCAGGCGGAAGCCATCAATATTATTCCTGCGCTCGTTGGCGCAACCCTGGTGGGAATCGACAAGTCAAACCAGAGCGGCGTAAACTGGACCATAAAAAGCAAGGAGTTTTTTAATCTGGCGAATGGTCAGAACGTGTACCTCAATGGTTATAGTGCAACCAGTGGTTCAGACTGGTGGTATGACCTTATGCCTAACATTTTTTTTTACCAATTGTATTCTCAATATCCGGATATTACGGAATTTGAAGAGCAGTTTATTAGCATAGCAGACCGATGGCTTGAGGCTGTTTATTCGATGGGAGGATCAACAACTCCCTGGCAAATTCCGAATATGAATTACAGAGGCTGGAAGCTAGCCAGTATGACCCCTAACAACAACGGAGTTATTGAACCCGAAGCTGCAGGCACCATTGCGTGGTTATTGTATCATGCGTG
>JAYSOP010000103.1:0-4266 GCA_043722905.1 Chryseolinea sp. | reverse complement strand
TCATCTGCTCTGGTGGGCGGCACAGTGCTTTCAAAATTAACAGGATGCACATCGGCGAGTGAACCGTTGTCCAACTGGGCGGGCAACCTTCAATACAGTACTTCCCATGTTTATTATCCAGAGACGGTCAGCCAGGTACAGGATTATGTGAAGCGTTTTGATAAAATGCGCCCGCTGGGTTCAAGACATTCTTTCAATACGATTGCTGACAGCAAGGAAAATCAAATATCGACCAGGGCTTTGAACAAGATCGTATCCCTTGACAAAGCGAAGAACTCAGTAACTATCGAGTCAGGGATAAAATATGGTGAACTTTGCCAATATCTCGATGAAAACGGATTTGCATTGCACAACATGGCTTCCCTGCCCCATATTTCGGTGGGAGGGGCCTGCGCAACCGCTACCCATGGTTCAGGAATAAAAAATGGCAACCTTTCTACGGGTGTTTCGGCAATAGAGTTTATAAATGCTTCAGGTGAGCTAATTACTTTGTCAAAAAATGATGGGGAATCTTTTTATGGAGCGGTCGTAAACCTTGGTGCGCTGGGTATCGTTACCAGGCTTACTCTGGATCTATTGCCATCGTTTAAGATGCAACAGATCGTGTATCGAAACCTCCCGATGGAAGAATTGAGAAACAATTTTGAGGCAATCATGTCAAGTGGTTATAGCGTAAGCCTTTTTACGGATTGGAAAAATAAGAATGTAAATGAAGTGTGGATCAAGAGTCTGGTAGAAGAGGGAAGTGAAGCCTTTCATTTTTCACCGGAATTTTATAGTGCAATCCTTGCGGATAAAAATATGCACCCGGTTGAGGATCAGCCTGCCGGGAACTGTACGGAACAAATGGGAGTACCCGGGCAGTGGTATGAAAGATTGCCGCACTTTAAAATGGGATTTACCCCAAGCACAGGCAAGGAGTTACAGGCGGAATATTTTGTACCCTTCGAGCATGGCTATGAAGCGATGATGGCGGTAGAAAAACTGCACGAAAAAATATCCCCGCATTTATTCATTTCGGAAATAAGGACCATTGCTGCGGATAGATTCTGGATGAGTCCTTGTTATGCGAAAGATTGTGTTGCGATACACACTACCTGGAAGCAGGAATGGGATACTGTGAATAAGTTGCTTCCACTGATGGAGGAACAACTGGCACCCTTCCAACCAAGGCCACACTGGGCAAAGCTATTTACGCTTACGCCTTCAAACCTTCAGTCGCGTATGGAAAAATTGAATGATTTTCGGGACCTTATAAAACAACATGACCCCAATGGAAAATTTAGAAACGACTTCCTCGAGAAGAATCTTTTTGGAGGGAATATTTAGGTAAAAATAAAACTAACCCCTAAGTGCTATTTTAGTTATTGGAGCATGTGGGAATGGGTTCACCACCCCTGTCCCGCGCAGGACGGTCCCCTCCTTGAAGGAAGGAGGGGAAAAAATAAAAAATTACTTCGAAAAACGTTCATGGAATATCCTGATACCAACATCTTCCAGGTAAGCAGGAGTCGTAATGGTGATTTTCCCGTCAGAAGAGACATTTTGCTTCGCCTCATATTTTCCTGTTAAGGGATCCAAAAATTCCAGGCTGTAATTTCCAGAAGGAATGGAAAGGTCAAAGGAAACAGGCCCTTTACCAAAGGCATATATTCCGTATTGAAGTCCTTCTTCAGCAAGTACGTGAAGATTTTTAGGTGCGGTTCCAGCAACGATAGTGCTGTCTGGTTTCATTCGCACGTAATCGAAACTATCCATGAATTTCCGCAGATGGCTGAGTTGGATTCTCAGTGATGCACTTCCACCCCCTGGCTGGGTGGTGGGATACTGAAAAGATCCATCTTCATGATCCGAGGTAAAAGAGTAATCGAGATTATTGTATAAACCTCCGCCCGCAAGAATAAACGACCAGCCTTCTTTGCGGTAAGTGCTGTCTGCATTTCCGTTAAATCCTGTTTCATTGTTGCCGATCGCTCTGTTCAATTGGTAATTTTGGGCTACCGCTACGGGAGGTGTAGCGTAATGAAAATTGAAAACAGAAATGGATGGATGAGGTTTTACAATTTTTAGTTTTCCATTGGCTATGTTCTGAGAGATGAGGTGCTTGTTTGGAAAATTCTTTTCTTCAAAAGCGATCAACGACGCTATGTGATGTTGCCACTCCATGGTGACGCCACCAAAATAGGGTTCGTTACAAATTTCGTAGATGAGATTGTTATGGTTCTTTAATTCGTGAATAATTTTGCGTACCAGTTTGTCCTGGACCTCCAGTAACCCTTTGGATTTGTTTAAAGTATAAACATGGGATCGGTCACTAGGGCCGACCGAATTGATATTATTGCTGGAATTCATGGGGCTGATATCCCATTGGCTATCTTCGTAAAAAGGACAAAACAGCGCGAGTTCTACGACGATATCTCTTTTCTCTGCTTCTCTTACGAAATCTTTCAGTCGCGTGAAATATAATTCATCCCATTTGCTGAGATCAAATTTATTTCCGCCGTTCGCATACCCAGGGGTTGTGGTTCGTGGCCAGGGACAAATGAAACTTTCAGAGGGGGGTGCCAGGGTGTTGCGTCCAATATTAAACGCGCCCGGCGGCTCCAGATAAGCACCGGTGAATGTTCGTGTCAGATTCAAACCGCTGGAAGAAAGTTCTTCGAGGTAAGCCACAAAGTCAAAATCCAGATTTAGCACAGCACCATAGTGCTCTGCGGAAGTGATCAGGATTGCTGGCTTATTTTTGTAGAGAAAGTAGTGCGGGTTTTCCGGATGTAAGGCGAGTGGAATATTTTTGATTGGCTGATTGCAGGCTGGCAAAAGAATTGCCACCACCCATACTATGCGGGATGTCCATTTCATAATGAGAAAGATAAGCGTCCCTGTCAAAAATTCCTAACAGGTGGAGATTTGATAAGATAAACAGCCTCAGTTTCCGGATTGGAAAAGTTTATAAAAATATGTAGAGATCAGCTGAAGGTTAGGAGTTGATATCGACTGCGTTTTGATGCTAGCGGCGATTTTATTTAATTGTTTTTATTCACGCCTGCACCTACATTGCATTTAATCATCGCAATCATTTTAATCACATAGATCATAGTTCAAACAATTGGGGGATTCGCCGATGGCAAGCACGTTGAAGATATTTCGCATCCGTGTGCCCGATAATTTGCAATCCTTAGTGATTTTTTCTGGGGCACACTTTGTGTTGATCATCTTAACCCAGGGCTGCGCCTGCGGCTTACCCTGGGCTAGGATATGGTCGCCCCGTTGGGGCTTAAGAACAATTTGAGCTGATACGAAATTAAATAGTTGTTCTCATGCAAACTATTTTGTATTTAATCATGGCAATCATTTAATCACATAAATCATGGTTCAGACAATTGAGGTGATTGTCGAGTGCACAGCCGAAGACCGGGTGAACCCGCTCTTCAGGACACGGTTAAAAAAATCAACTAAAAGGAATACATTTCAAGAAGCAGTTTAACATATAAGAAACACAATCACCTCCGGGTTGCCCGTAGCGAAAAAACGGTCCCTTACGATAAGGAGGAAAGATTTTTATTTTACCACCTTCATAATTCCCTGCATAATATAAAAATGTCCCGGAACCGTGCAGACATAGGTATAATCACCCGGTTTATCCGGCGCCACGAAATAAATTATTTCCGTAGCGTTGGGCTCGAGTAAATTGGTGAAATGTAATAGTTGGTTAGTCGTTGGGATGTAATTTTTTTCTTGTCCTTCCAGTCCAAGTTTCATAGCCAATTCTCCCACTGTTATAGCTGTACCCGGGAGCACTACGACGAAATTATGCAACATGTCATCGTTATTATTAAATACCACTTTGACTTTGCTTCCCGCCTTTACCTGAAATTGTTCGGGATTGAATTTAAGTCCGGGTTTCGTACCGATGTTGATGGTGAAATCAGGCTCCTTCCAGGAAGGTGGTTTTGTTGTCACTCTTTTAACCGTTGATTTTACTGGGGCTGCTGCGGCCTTTTTAGCTGGTGTCTTGATGTCAGTCTTTTTTTCAGGCATGGTGTGATCGTGTAGCGGTGCCTTTGCTGTCACTTTTAATTTATCGCCATCCGGTAAGTTATTTAACGTATAATATCCCACGTTATGCAACAGGGGACCTCCGCTTTTTGCTGTAACACCTTCGGCGGTAATTTCATGTATATATCCAAGGCGAAGGCTGTCTACTGCCAATCTCACCTTTAAGCCATCTTCAGATACCACCACGCCAAGGATGGGGCACCGGGC
>JAYSOP010000102.1:0-9300 GCA_043722905.1 Chryseolinea sp. | reverse complement strand
CCGTCGGCGCACCGATCACCTATGAGGAACTCCTGAACTTCAACGGTTATCTGAATGTGCACGTGGGAAGTAGTTTCGTTGCGCAAGGCGACATTGGACAGAACGAACTTACCGGTGTCAGCAAAACGTATACGCTGAATTCTGTTTCTGACCCGGCCATTTCCGGAACGGCGATCTTCGCTAAACGTAAAAATGGAAACACGCTTATCTCAATCGCGCTTCAGGGAACCACCGCAGGAGGTGAACATCCCGCCCACATTCATGCAAATAATGCGGCCACAACCGGAGGCATTGTTCTTGATCTTAAAAACGTCATTGGCGCAACCGGTAAGAGTGCCACCAGTGTGAGCGCTTTAAAGGATGGAACCGCCATTACTTATGATGGTTTGTTAACCTACAATGGTTACCTGAATGTTCATTTAAGTTCCGTGGCTTTGGGAACCTTGATCTCTCAGGGAAACATTGGATCGAATGCTCCTTAATTACTTTTGAAAAATACCGCGGAATTTGATTTCCGCGGTATTCATTTTTTTTTATGCTTAAAAGATTTGTTTTTCTTTTTACTTGTATGGTGCCGTCGGTCTTATGGCAAAGCTGTGCATATGAAACCATACCGGGCCCTGTCGATTGTGAGGCAGACCCCGTCGGGATTGAATTGATTTTTCTCGAGGATGCGAATTGTGAATTAAAAGACGGTAAGATACAAGTAAGGGCTTCAGGGGGCACCGGAAATTATTGGTTTAAACTGGGGAACAATGAAGAGCAGTCCGAGGCGTTGTTCGAAAATCTGGCTGCAGGAGTGTATGAGGTTTTCGTCGAAGATGAAGATGATTGTTCATCCTCAATGGAAGTTACGGTTAAAAATAGAAACGGCCTTAATATCAGCTTAACAATTTCGGATGCGGGATGTGGTACCTCTCTAGGAGTTATTGAGATAACTCCCGTGGGAGGAACACCGCAATATGAATTTAAAATTAATGATGGCCCTTTTAATTCCAGCAACATCTTTACGGGGCTTACACGGGGAGAGTACAACGTTGTGGTGAGTGATGCGAGCGGTTGCGAGGTGGCTCAGGAGGTAAAAGTAAAATCGGGGATCAGTTTTTCAGGGTCTGTGTCTGAGATCATTAAAAATGATTGCGCTACCAGTGGTTGCCATAACGGATCGCGATTTCCGGATCTCCGAGTTTTTAAAAACATTCATGACAATGCCTCACAGATTAAGGTCGTAACGGGAAATGGAAGTATGCCGCCGGGTGGTACACTGACACAAGCTGAAATTAACGCTATAGCCTGCTGGGTTGATGATGGCGCGCCCGCTAATTAATAAAGGTCATCTGGATGAAACGAAAAAAACTTATTTTTATGATATCATCTGTGCTTCTGCTAACTACAATCGTTTGCTTGTTTATTTATTATAAGCCTCATCGGTCGGTAAAAAATGCCGATGCATCCTTCTCACTTACGGTTGCGGAACTTGTCAATGCTTTTACTGACAATGAAACAAAAGCAAATGCCATGTACCTGGATAAAATTCTGGAAGTAAAGGGAACACTCAAAGAAATTATTGTAAGTGACAGCAGTCTGGTATTGCTATTGGGCGACACCACCCTCCATACCGGGATCAGTTGTTACCTGTTAAAAGATCAGAAAGATCTATATAGAACATTGAAAAAGGGCGACACCCTTAGGGTGAAGGGCATTTGCAATGGAATGCTTTTTGATGTAGTGCTTGATAAATGCATATTACTTGGAGTATGAAAAAAGCAGTTCTTGTGATCGCCTTTACCGGATTGGTATCAATTATATTTGCGCAATCAAAATACATTGATCGTGCCGGTAGCGCTTCATTTTTCTCGGCCGCCCTGGTTGAAGATATCGAGGCAAAGAATAATCAGGTCGTCAGCATTATTGATATAGAATCAGGAGAACTGGTGGCTTCGATGCTGATGAAGTCTTTTAATTTTAGAAAAGCCCTGATGCAGGAGCACTTCAATGAAAACTACATTGAATCAGATAAATTTCCGAAAGCGACCTTTAAAGGGAGAATCACAAACCTGAGAGAGTTTGACGTAACCAAGGACGGAAAATATTCATGGGATATCATCGGTGACATAACCATTCACGGTGAAACGAAATCCATTTCTGTAAAAGTCAATGCCCTGGTGGATAAAGGCACCATTAAAGCCGAAGCTCTTTTTCCCCTGGTGGTTAAAGATTTTGGGATTGAGATACCCAGATTGGTGAGAAACAATATCGCGGAAGAAGTAGAGGTCACCCTTTCATTCCGATATCTACCCATGCAGGATAAAAAATGAGGGGCCTGTATTTACGCTTTATCATAGAGAACATATGAAGAGAACTTTAGCAATATTTTTTTTAATGCTTTTGGTGGGGCAACTATCGGCACAGGATGATCTGATGGAACTTGCCAACAAGGAAATTCCAAAGGATACAAGTTTTGTGGAGGCAACATTTAAGGGTACCCGTGTTATTAATGGCCATTCCATTGAGACGCGGAAAAAAGGTGTGCTTGATGTAATTATTAGCCACCGCTTTGGAAGGATTAATTCAGGCGCCTATGAATTATTTGGGCTCGATGAGTCGAACGTGAGAATTGGGATGGATTATGGAATCTCAAACAGGCTGAATGCAGGTTTCGGACGAAACTCTTTCGAAAAGACGTACGATGGATTTTTGAAATACAAACTTATAAGCCAACAGAGCGGAAGCATACGAAATGTTCCGGTTTCGATTGTGGGTTTTTCGAGCATCGCGTTAAAAACATTAAAAACCGGAGATCCGGCAGGAGAACCTAACCTGAATAATAAACTTACCTATGCCTACCAGCTGATCATCGCAAAAAAATTCAGTTCCGCCTTGTCACTACAGATTTCACCAACGCTTGTCCATCGCAATGCCGTCGTTGAAAACACGGATGCTAATGACATCTATGCTCTCGGTGCCGCCGGAAGGATTAAGTTAACCAAACGGCTTTCTCTAAACGCGGAATATTATTATCAGTTTAATCGTATTTCCAGCAGTGTTATACAAGACTCGTTTGCCATTGGGTTTGACATTGAAACCGGAGGCCACGTGTTCCAGTTACACTTTACTAATTCCCGCGCGATGATTGAAAAAGGATTTATCACGGAAACAACCGGAGATTTTTTTGAAGGCGATATACATTTCGGATTTAATATTTCACGAACTTTTCAATTGTATTAGAATATCACTGAATGTTTGCAAGGAGACCACAAAGAAGTCACACCAGTGTGCCAAACACCGACAGAGCGCTATATGAAGGTATTTCTTTGTGAACCTCTGCGTCTTCTCTGTGAACCTGGTGTGCATTTGGCAAACCGGGTTTTGTTCTGTACTTTTTCTTAAATAACACCCCTCATTTTTTTTAATTCTTTGCAAAAAAAATGTAAAGTTGTTACGTAAAAATAAACTCTCCAGCATTTTATTTCTGGAGAGTTTACTACGATCTAAAAAAGACACTATTTTGGCATTACAATACCATCAATTACATGCACAACTCCGTTAGAACCTTTCAGGTCAGCGGTCGTTACGTAAGCTGAACTTCCGGATTCATCCGTTAACTTTACCTTGTCCTTTTCCATGGATGCCGTTAATTTACCACCACCCACTGTGGTGACAACTGCTTTCCCGTTTCCACTTTTAATTGCTGCCACCACTGCCGCAGCATCAAGGTTTCCACTGATTACATGGTAGGTTAGAATTTTCGAAAGTTGAGTTTTACTCTCGGGCTTCAGCAGCATAGCTAATGTCCCGTCAGGTAACTTCTCGAATGCCGCATTGGTAGGGGCAAATACTGTAAAAGGACCTTTCCCATTCAATGTGTTGACTAAATCAGCGGCTTTAAGCGCTGCAACCAACGTTGTGTGATCTGCTGATCCTGCAGCGATGGCGACAACATTTTTTGTTTGAGCAAAAGTGGAGATTGAGACTGCAACGCTCATCAAAACAATAATAATTTTTTTCATATAATTTCTTTTAGTTAGAGGTTTAACATGACGGTTTACAAAATGTTTTAGGTCTGGCGTATTAATTTTTGAGGGGAATTTGTTAAACTGAGTGTAAATCCAAAAAAATGGAAAGTTCACGCAGAGGCTTTTTTAAGAAATCTTTAAAGGGCACCCTGGGGCTCTCACTAGCACCTGCAGTCTTTTCTCTTGAAAATCTTCCGCCTCCTTTGAAGCCAGTCATAAATCCGAAACGCATACCGACTATGACGGGTGAATTATCAACCGAGAATTTCGGCGTAACGCTTATTCATGAACATTTATTATTTGGAAATATTCCGATTGAAAAAGAAAGCGAATCTATTGATTTTACTGTTCAGATGTTAAAGGATGCTGAAAGGGTGGGAATAAATACAATCGTTGACCTTTCTCCAACCCGGGACATCAGATTGTACCAAAAGATTGCTTCACAGGTTTCTGTGAATCTAATTGTTAGCACGGGTTCGTATATTGAAAGGCTTATGCCTGATGTGATTAAAAACATGAGTGCGGAACAATATAAGAGCCACCTTCGCCAGGAACTGGCAAAGGGAATTCAGGGCACTGATATTAGGGCAGGAATTATTAAAGTTGCGGCTAATCAAACGCCGTTAAGTGATTGGGAAAAAATGGTGTTCAAGGCCGCAGCCGAAGTTCAGCAAGAACTGAAGGTGCCCATTGCGACCCATGCGATTTATAATCCGGGAGAGCAATTCGACTGGCTGGTTAAGAATGGCGCGGATCCAACGAAATTGTTCTTTTCCCACACCGAAGCAAAATTTGGGTGGGGTGGTCAGACAAGAGAAGATATTGGTCAGCAACTATTGCGCATTGCGAGAAGCGGTGGTCATATGCTTTTTAATAACTTCGGCTATGCCTTCGATACGCCCTGGGAGGACCTCGTTTATCTCATCCGTATCTTGTGTGACAATGGTCTTAGAGAAAAGGTACTTACTTCAGCAGATACTTACTGGCATTGGAAGAACGGAAGAATGGTCGTTAATGTCGACGATGTCCACCCTGAAACCAGGGACAAGACTTACGCATATATGATTACCGATGCAGTACCTGCGCTTTTAAAATCGGGTTTTTCCGCCAGGGATGTTCATGCGTTTCTGGTGGAGAACCCCGCTAAGTTTTTCTCCTAAATCACAGGCATTTTTTCAATCACAAAAGCAGGCAGCCTATTGGATAGAAGAGGTTTATTCAGGCAAATCGAAAATCATTCTTAAGAGTCGATTAGGCGAAATAGAAACTAATGATCAAAAATGAATTTTAAGAATCAGCGCTGGTTAATCTTTTCTATACTGGCTGCACTCTGTTGGGGAATTTGGGGAGTAATGGCCAAAATTATTTCCGAGGATATAAGTCCCTATATGAATCACATTCTCTTTACGATAGGAATGCTGTTAACAATACCTTTTGTTTTAAAAAATGCGCAGCGAAAACCTCTGAATCGAAAAGGAATTTTTTGGGGCCTTATTGCAGGCTTTCTTGCAGTAGCTGGAAACATTGCCATTTATCGGGCATTTGCCACAGGAGGCTTAGCCGCGATAGTCATCCCGGTTTCAAATTTATATCCTGTGGTTACCATTGCGATCGCTATCATAGTTTTAAAGGAGAAGTTACATTGGCTTAATGGGATCGGTGTATTATTAGCAATTTTTGCTATCGTCATCTTATCCGGGGAAACCCTGCTTCTCAATGATCCAAAAAGTTTTTTTGAAAGCATGACGCTTAATACGTGGTTGTTGTCCACACTGGTCGCGCTTTTATTTTGGGGATTTTTTAGCGCGGCTCAAAAAATCACAACCAATCATATTTCTGCGAAAAGAGCTTACATCATTTTTGTTGTATCGTCTGTTTTGATTTCACTAGCCTTTGTTGTTTTTGGTGAAGCCGATTGGCAAATCTCCCAACGAACTTTCTTTTTAGGTTCCGTGGCTGGAATGTTAAATGGATTGGGCGTACTGGCAAGTTTTGCGGCATACAGTGCCGAAGGCAAAGCATCTAAAGTCACAACCATTGCAGGGGCGCTACAACCTGTATTCACCATTCTGTTGGCTATTTTTTTCCTTGGGGAAAATCTCTCGCTTCTTGAAGTTGGGGGAATTGCTATTGCAATTGTCGCAGCGTTGATGCTTTCCTATGAAAGGCCTCCTAAAGTTATTTCTAATATTTTGATCAAAACTGCATAAATTAATAGGGAATAATGATGTTGACTGAAGTTTATTTTTCCTCCCGGCCTTCGTTGAAATCTATCCTGAATTCACCCGTTAAGACTGTATCTATTTATAAAATGTATAAAATCTTTGAAACACGGCTATATTTTCTCAGTCGCGCAAAAATATGGGATGTTTGCTAACATCTAAATCCTGGCGTTCGGGTAGTTGTGGTGGAGACGTTATCGGAGCTGCTTGAAGCATGTTTCATTATCATAAAATAACAAAATGAAAATTTATCCCTTGATTTTTAGTTTGGCAATCCATACTGTGCTTTTGGCGCAGACGCCAAAACATCTTTATATCGCCAATGATGATCACACAGACTTTATGTGGACGGGAAATGAAAATCAATATAAAGAGGCCTTCATAAAAATGCTGGACTACTATATCGCAGAAAGCGATAAGACCGCAGCATTGCCGTCATCGTTTCAAAGCCGATTTAATTGCGACGGAAGTTATTGGTTATGGGAATATGAGAAGTATAAAACTGCGCAGGAATTTCAGAAGTTGATCGACAAAATCAAGTCAGGACACATTAGTGTGCCCTACAACGCGTTGGTCTCATGTTATGGTGCAAGTACCACTGAAGGGATTGTACGTGGGATGTATTACGCAGGGTATCTAGAGAGAAATTATAATCTCGATCTGGACCAGGCCGTAGCCATGGAGAATCAGACACTACCCCTGGGCCTGGGTTCCCTCTGGTCAGGCTCAGGTGTTAAGTACAGTTGGAAGGGTGTCTGCGATTGTGCCTCAAAACTAATGGATCTAAAAAAACGCGGTAACGAAATATACTGGTATAAAGGCTTGGATGACAGTGCCATCTTAATGAAGTGGTACTCGATTGCGCCTGGAGGAAATAAACAACTCGGTGGCTATTCAGAAGCCCGCAATCCTGCACTTGCTGTCGATCAGCTAACTAATTTATGCCATGCCGAAAATTATCCATATCACATTGCAGGAGCATTTGGTTATGGCTGGGATGACCTGGAAACAACGACCGATATCTTTACTACCACCTCCCAGGCTACAACCAATGCTGAAAGGCAAGTGATCGTATCAAATCAATCGGATTTTTTTAAGGCCTTTGAAACTGCTTACGGGAATGTCCTACCAGGCGAATCACTCTCTTATGGAAATGAATGGGATCTTTATAGCGCCTCGATGGCTGAGGTATCCGCGAAAATAAAACGATCAGTTGAAAAGCTCAGATCCGCGGAGGCGATGGCGACACTTGTGAGTGTAAAGGATCCCTACTTCGCATTGGACCTAGGAGATATGCGGAAAACTGCCTGGATGGCGTTGGGGCTTTACTATGAACACGACTGGACAGCCGATGGCCCGATAAATCGAAATGAGCGTGCAGCGTGGCAAAGGAAAATTGAGGCGCAGTTAACAACTTATGTTGACTCTTTGTATGGACTTTCGCAGCGGAAGCTAGGAGCCTTTATCGAAAGGGCTAGAAACAAAACACGGTTTTATGCTTTTAATCCTTTAAGCTGGTCGCGTACAGACGTATGTGATTTTCCTTACTCCGGATCGCGCAATGTTCGCATCATAGATATCAGCACAAATCAGGAAGTGGCCTCCCAAATCATTACCAAAAATGAAAAACAGTTTATACGCGTTCTGGCTGCTGATATTCCCGCAATTGGATACAAGGTTTTTGAAGTTCGACCAGGAATGACGGCTCCATCACAGGATGCAGCGCTTCTCTCGAATAATAGAATTGAAAATAAGTTTTACAGGATAACCTTAACCAATCAGGGTGTAATTACCAGCCTTGTCGATAAGCTGAATGGAAATTACGAATACGTAAAAAACGTAAATGGGAAATTTATGAACGACCTGGGGTCAGGAACAAATAACATGGGTAGCATCAAAGTTGAGAATGCAGGTCCGGTTTCAGTAACGTTAGTATGCAGAGGAAAAACCCCTTTGGCTCATACCAGTCGCATTACTTTGTTTAAAAATATTGCACGAATCGATATTGATAATCAGATCACCGAAAATTTTGATTCAGTGTATAGCTGGGCTTTCTCCTACAATCTTTTTAACGCTGATGTTTGGCATGAAGAAGTAGGTGCCATTATCAAAGCAAGGCCAGTATCCCAAGGGGGGCATTATGCCGAAATGAATGGGCGCTTTGATTGGCTTACGCTGAATCATTTTGCTGATATCAGCAACGGCAAACGGGGTGTTACACTATCCAATGCAGATTGTGCCTTTATTAAAATAGGAAATAGTGCGCTGACATTCATGGATACGCTGACATCGCAGGTATCTGTTTTAGCAGGAGGACAAGTTGATGGAGCTGGTTTGGGTATTACCAGGCAAGGAGGAGATAGCCTTTTTACGCAGCGCTTTGCTTTAGGTTTCCACGCTGATTTTGATGCAACAAGCGCTATGCGATTTTCGCTGGAGCATCAGAATCCTTTAGTAGCAGGCGAAATCACAGGGACCCGGTCAACATACCCTGAAAAGGTATATTCATTTCTAACCCTGAGTGATCCTGATGTTTTATTGTGGAGCCTGAAGCCTGCCGAGGAGGGTTCGGCAAAAGGGTTTATTGCCCGAGTATGGAATTTTGGGAGTAATAAAAAAGACTTAAAAATTTCTTTCAACTCGGATATAACCTCGGCCTATAAAGCGAGTCACGTAGAAACCGATGTAAGAAGTGCAACGGTAGTGGATGGACATTTGCAGGAGCAGATTGGTCATCATAAGATGGAAACGTTTAGAATCATGCTGACGAAAAATGAATAGCAAACGCCTTGAGCAAAGGTTAAATCGGAGTAATTCAAGACTTTAGTTATTTGTAAATTTATTGTGGTGCTAATACCACGGCGTTGGCACGCAAGAAAAAATAGGACATCATGGGTAAATGAATTCCAGTAAAATAAACTTTGGAGATCCTTTCACTTTTGCCAACTGCTTGTGTATGACTTTCCCATTCAAGAAAGCCTTTTTTAATGCAACAGATTCATTTTTAATGAATCCCGCGATAACACACCGGTTTTAAAAAGTAGGCCGACAAAAACAGGTGG
>JAYSOP010000101.1:0-12028 GCA_043722905.1 Chryseolinea sp. | reverse complement strand
GAATCTATGGTTTCCTGATAAAGCCCTCCATTGGTTTGAGCAAACCCAAACATTTGTACTCCTGCTAGCAGCGCTCCAATTCGCAACAAAGTTCTAGCTTTGGATACCAACTGGCCCCTGCGGCCATAGCCCATGCAAATTCTGTTCATCATAGTCCAAATTAAGATGTAAAAAGGCAATTTATCGGATATCTAATAAAATTAAATAAACTACTCAGTATGTAATGAGGTGTCAAAGGTGATAGCTGATGGAGATATCGGGTGGTTTGAGCGGTTAAAAAAATAAGTAATCAGCTTTAACGGTTTGAAAGGACAAACCATATAGATATGAAAAGCTCCCATCCTGGATCCAAAAATGAAGGCCTATTTAAGTTCGCAAATATCTTATAACTTAAGCCAATGAAAATAAATACCAGCCGGACAGAAACCTTTAGTGACGGCGTGATGGCCATTGTCATAACCATCATGACTTTGGCGCTGTTTCCGGAAATCACAGCGGAAACTTCTGATCGGGATCTATTCTTGCTGTTAGAAAAATTACTGCCACGTTTTATCGCTTACATACTCAGCTTTGTAATGATCGGCATATTTTGGATCAATCATCATCATATGTTTCACCTGTTGGAAAAAACAGATGAACCGCTATTGTTTCAAAATTTGCACTTTCTCTTTTGGCTGAGTTTGATTCCGATGGCGACAGAAATTTTAGGCACCAGGCCTTTTTTATCGTACTCATCCGTCGTCTATGGATTTGTGATGCTGATGACAACACTGGCATTCACCATCATGCGCGTTCATGCATCCAAAAAAGGGTTGGTGCATACTGATGAAAATGCGGCCTTAACCAGAAAAATTCAGAAGCTTTCCATAAAAGCCAAAACTAAAGGCATGATCGGTACAGCCTCGTATTTAGTTTCGTTACCCCTGGCCCTGGTAAGTGTGTACGGATCCTTTTTGTGCTTCATCATTCCCCCCATTATCTTTTTTATACCAGATGGAATCGATGATGATGTGTTAGCAGAAAAGATTGCTAAAAAAAATTGAATTACTACTGGGTTCATCACGAAAGGAGTCAGCCCTATCTTCTGTTACGGCACAGTCTAAATTGTCAAAAGGCGAATTAAGCGTTAACGGTTTCCGAAATCCTTCCATCGATGCCGGGTACAGATATAAATCTGTATCAACCAATGGTTATCACACGACAGCATTTGAATCGGGTTCGCCTAACGCGTGCAGGCCAAGCGTGGCGCTGACGATCAGGTCAGGGTAAAGCTAATCATTTTGCCTTGCCAGGTAAGCCTCAATATCTTTTGAATTGATAGCAAGTTTTTTCGGATACTTTGCAACCCAGATTCTAAACTCATTTTTAATGTTATCGTCCCATTGGCCATGGATCTGCCCTGATGGATATTTACCCTGCTGCAAAAGAACCCTTTCAAATTCATCACGAAGGGCTGTCATCTCGGAAGCCGACACGAGGGCTTCTACCAGGTGCGCAGGAATAAATACAACTCCATAGTCATTGGCAAACACCACGTCACCTGGAAATACAGTAACCTCTCCTATGCGGATAGGGGCATTGATGGAGGTTGGGGTCATGGCTTTGATGTACGACGGATCATGTCCTTTTACCCATGCATTGAAACCTTTAGTCTCTTTTAATTCCTGCATGTCGCGTACCGAACCATAAAAAATCACACCCTTACCGGTTTTGCCATGGATGGCATTCCCTAAACTCGATCCTATCAAAGTACCGTCTTTAACTTTTCCAAAACCATCGGCTACATAAATATCACCTTTGGTTAAAATGTCAATGGGCCAGATATTAATGCCTCCTTTTTGCGAACGGCCTTCGACTTTACCGTGTGCTTTTACCAGGCTGTCAAGATCTGGTCTTGAAGGCATGAATTGCGCTGTGACAACACGGCCCACCATCGTTTCTCCGGGTTTGAGAATGATCCAATTCTTTTCAACCTGATTATTATAACCTTTTCGGCCGAGGTAACCCCAAATCTGTTCCAACGTAGCATTTTGCAAACGCTCCAGTACGATTTCCGGAACTTTAGGCCGACCATCTTCAAAACGCTCGCCTTTCCATTGGGAGGTTAAATTTTTTATCTGCTCCGGCGTTGATCCTACCTGTTGAGCCACCCCGACAAAGCCTGACAGAATACAGGCGATCGTAAATAATGCAAAGCTATTCATAATTTATGTTTTAAACCCAAATGTACCCATCGCAATTTCCATGAGCCTAATCATTGGGATCGAAATTACGCTGATGAAAGTAAGGAATTTATTCTTTACTACCGTATTGCTAAAACAAAATCAGGGAGATTTTTTTAAAGGCTGTATTTAAGGTTTGAAAGGCACTATGTATTGTCCTTGAATTCAAACATGAGGAGATTTGCCCAATCTAATGGTATGATGACCAGCTATTCGTCCGAAACTTCAAAGAAGACAACGATACGACTACACGCCACTACCGATCACCGATCACCGATCACCGATCACCGATCACCGATCACCGATCACCTCCGTCCGGCAGGAGTACATACGCCCACGTGTCCCACATGCCGTCCCAAGCCATCAAACGCTTGCTTTCTGTTTCTGTTCCCTCGCGGGAGGATAAAGACGCCAGCATATCAAACTTCATATGCGAGAACACCGGTACCTCCGCCAATACGCCCGTGATAGTGTATTCTCTTGTTTTTTCATTTTCCAATGAATCCCTTCCATCATTGAGTGCTAGAATTTTTCCCAGTACATTTACATCCCCAAATAATTTATGGGCTGATTTTTCAGTCAGGAGTATTGAAAAAGGCGCCCTTAACGCCGTCTCCGGATTACCCTGCAATAGCTGAAAAGAAAATACCTTAAACAAGGCATCATTCGCCCAGAAACCTGAAAGCGGAATTGTTTTCTCTCCGAATGTTACATCTCCGGAAAATTCTCTCTGCAAAATAGCCACTTCTTCCACACCAGTAAAGGATTCTCTTATTGCCTTCGCTGCGATGTGAAGAATCCGGTACGAAATTCAATTATTCATCGGATAGTACCCAACGGCAAAAAAAAGGTTCCGATTTTTATCGGAACCTTTTTAGATGATCTCACATCACAATTATGCTAAAAACAGGAAAGGAACCGAAGCTCCTTTCCCATTATTCACCCCTACTTTCTTACTTGTTCCGCCAGCTTTTCTTTGACAACACCACCGATTTGATTTTTAGTTTCCCGGATCACTTCTCCAAGATTATTCTTGGCATATTCGGTTGCTTTACCTGACATATCCTTTATCGTGTTGGTGGCGTTATTCAGGAATTCCTTTCCTTTTTCTGTGCTGAGAAAATTGGCTAACAATGCCGCTACGGCTGCGCCTCCGAGGGCAGCTAACAATAAATTATTTCCTTTTGACATAAAGTTGTTGTTTGGTTTTATGAATAAATATTTTCTCCGAATTACGGTATGTCACGATACCTTAAACGGAATGCCTACGGGCCCTTAATGTCAAAAAAATCTTTTAGCACGCAATTTTACAGGTGAATTGCAGAAAGGGTTATCAATTGTCGTTAGCAGTCTTGTTGCCAGCTTTACCAGAAAAGTTAAAACCTCTACAATCAAAAGCGGCCTTGGTGTTTCTGAAACCGTCGCTGAAAAGTGCGTTGCTCTTTTCCCCGACTAACATTTGTGCGATAATTCACAGGCCATGGGGTGCATATACCAAACTCCAAACCTGATTTTCAATGTATCTTTTTACCATTGTTGCCTATTCCAACCACCTATATTCGGATCATTTAACCTTGCGACATAATGGTTTTTTAGAATAGGTTTGACGTATAATTTAATCTAAGTCGTGACAAATTTCCGATAGTATTCCCAGCGTATTGTAGTGAATAACATCCATAGTCAATCGGTGCGTAGGACTAAGCTATTGCGTCCATAAAATGGATAAAGGTGTCCGCTGCTGGACGGTTTACGCGGCAAAGTGAACACGGTACATCCCATCTGCAAAGTACTCGGTGAAAAATGTGCTGAAATTGACTTCAAAACTCAATATCTTTAACTCCGTAACCGGGATACCGAATATTTCGTGTTTATGATGCTTCCTGATTATCCTGTAAGCCCCATTCTACTTAGATATGATCAAAAATTATCTCAAAACCGCGCTGAGAATTATGCTTAGGCAAAAGGCATATTCTGCAATCAATATAACTGGGCTAAGCATTGGTATTGCCGCCACCATCATTATCATTATTTACATTGTTGATGAACTCAGTTATGATAAAATGCACCGCGACGCCAAACAGATTTACCGCGTTGGTTTCATGGGTCGTTTACAGGGAAATACCGTAGAGGGCGCAAACTCTCCCGCACCCCTTGCCGAGGCTATGCAAAAAGAAATTCCGCAGGTAGCGGGAGTTCTTCGGTTTGGTCTTTGGCGTACGATGCCCATGGGTTTCGGCGACAAACATTTTACAGAAAAACATGTTTTGGTTGCCGACTCTAATTTTTTTAAATTCTTCTCCTTCCCTGTATTAAAAGGAAATCCTGAAACTTTCCTTAAGGGCACAAATAAGCTTGTGATTACGGAATCAGCTGCCAAACGCTATTTTGGAAATGAGGATCCCATTGGGAAAATCATGCTGCGAGGTGCAGAGAAAACGGCCTGCGAAGTAGTAGGGGTCGCAAAGGATCCACCGAATAATTCCCACATTGTTTTTGATATGGTGCTTTCCGGCGAGTCGTGGGATTACCTGACCACCAATACACAATGGACTTCCAATAATATCTATACGTATTTTAAAACGCATCCAGGTGTTAGTGTAAATGAAGTTAAAGATCATCTGGATCGTATGGTTGAAACGAACATGGGGTCTGAACTTGAAAAATATATTGGTATGACCTTCAAACAATTCAGGGAACAAGGAAACAACCTGGGACTATTCATTCAACCTATGCTGGACATCCGATTAAAATCAAAATTATCTGACGAAATAACCCCGAACGGAAACATTCAATACCTGTACATTTTTGCCGTCATTGCCCTATTTATAATACTGGTTGCCTGTATAAATTTCATGAATCTTTCAACTGCACGGTCTGCCAACCGAGCTAAGGAAGTCGGGGTGCGCAAAACAATTGGCGCGTTGCGATCAAGGCTTATTTTTCAGTTTGTTTCAGAATCGCTGATATACGCATTTCTGTCGACGGTTATTGCTCTGGCCCTTATTGGATTATCGCTTGATGGGTTTAATGTGCTTGCTGGTAAGCAACTTGATTTTTCAATTTTATCCAACCCGGTCGTGATCCTTTCGCTGGTAGCATTCACTATTGTCATTGGTGTTGTAGCCGGAAGTTATCCCGCATTCTATCTTACCTCCTTCAAACCAACCGAAGTTTTAAAAGGAAAAATCAGATCTGGTGTTAGAAATTCGGCGTTAAGAAATGTTCTGGTTGTATTTCAATTTATCATTTCCATTGCCCTGATATTCGGAAGCCTTGTTATCTATAGCCAATTGAATTATATGCAGCAAAAAAACCTGGGCTTTGACAAAGAAAATGTAGTGAACCTGTTGCATACCCTTTCCCTTAAGACCAATGCACAGGCATTTAAGAATGAACTGGCGGCAGATCCTTCTTTCAAAGGATCAAGCTTTGCTAACAATCTTCCTCCGCGCGTAACATGGACAAGTGCTTACCGAAAAGGAGGATCTGAACAGGATTTTCTTCTCCACATATACCAGGTAGATCATGACCATTTGAAAACAATGGGGTACGAAATGGTGGAAGGAAGATTTTTTTCCCGGGATTTTAAAACGGATACGGCCGCGATCATCCTGAATGAAACAGCTTACAAGCAAATGGCGTTTACAAACCTTGAGGAAGCGACATTACTTTCCTACCAAAGCGAGAAACCAACGCCTGTAAAAGTTATTGGGGTATTAAAAGATTTTAATTTTCAGAGCTTAAGGGATAATGTCAAACCCATGGCAATTCTTTTGGGGTCAGAACCCAATTTTGAAATGGCCATCCGCCTTGCCCCCGGCAATACGCAGGCACAAATCAAAACACTCGAAAAGTTATGGAAGAAATATGCCCCGGATGCAGCCTTTGAATATTCTTTTATGGATCAGAATTTCGATGCGTTGTTTCGGGCGGAGCAAAGGATGAGCCTGATCATTCTTATCTTCACTGTGCTTGCCATCGGCATTGCCTGTTTAGGACTTTTTGGCCTCGCAGCCTATACCGCCGAGCAACGAGCCAAAGAAATTTCTATTCGTAAAGTGATGGGAGCCTCTGTACCGCAGGTAATGATGTTGTTGTCGAAAGATTTTACCATGCTGGTGATGATTGCTTTTGTTATCGCTACTCCGCTGGCCTGGTATTTTGCCGAAAACTGGCTGGCAGGTTTTGCTAATAGAATTCCTATTGACGTCAGTTTTGTCGTCGTCTCCGGGATAATTTCTTTAGTGATTGCATTAATGACTATCAGTTATCAATCGATCAGAGCTGCGCGTGAAAATCCCATTCATGCCATGAGGTCCGAATGACGGAATAAAATTATTAAGCTGGAGCTTTGGAGCTGAGTATTGAATAAATGTTTATAATTATTTTTTCAATACTTTTTGTGCGGTTATTTTTCCGGAAGTTTTGATGTTAAGGATATAAAGACCCACAGGCCAGGCATTGCCCAGTTTATAATCGGTATTCGTTTTCAATCCGCTTAATTTTTCAACAGGATAGCCGGTGCTGGTAAATACTTCAATATCCATCACATCACTTTCTCCTTCATTTACACGGAATGAAAATTCATTGTTGAAAGGATTTGGATACGGGGCATTGATGTCTTCTTCCTGAGTGATTATCAGTTTATCCATTGAGCCACTGCCAGCCAGCATCATTGGGATTCCGCAGGGCCTTTGGGGTGCTTTCGACAAATTGAAAGAGTATGGTTCAAATCCAGTCGCCGCAGTGGACCCACCAAACACCAGCGTGTTTCCAATATTTTCCATGGGGTATGATCCGTAAACGCCCAGGTCAAAGGAATAAGTGCCACATACAGTTCCATCAGAACGCCAAAGATCCTTTTCGTAGGCATTATAAAACAGGATATTGTTTAAGACGGTGTAATCAAAAGCCCAAAAAGTATAAGTAAATGGATAATCATTCAGTAATTGAGTACCCTCTGTTGTACCATCGGTTATCCAGTTGTTGACGTACCATGGATAACTTGTTGTCGAAGCGAAAAAATGCAACCGGTCACCTACCGGGATCATATCAACGACTGGGTGAATAAGGTCAATTACTTTGGCAGCATTCCCCTTGGTTCCATTGGACTTGAACAAAGCCCAATTCTCGGTATTACCATAGGCTCCAATATAAAGGTTCTTATTCCAGATTTCCAGTGACCTGATATCATTTTCGTAAGGACCATCAAGATGATCATCATTGGGATGGAGATCGGCAACCTGATAGGTTCCCTGTGTGGTTCCATTGGTTCGCCAAACCTCGTTACCAGAGATGCCATCATCGGCAACAAAATACATGACGTTTCCGCTAACAGCTGTAGGGGAGTAAAGTGGTTGTTGATTTCCAGGAAATGAATAGATGCTGTATGTACCCCCAGGCAGACCATTGGTACGCCATAACTCGCGAAAGTGAGAACCGTAGCTGGTAGTAAAATACAGAAGGTCCCCAACTGCCTCCGTGCGATATATACTCCCCGTCATTGGCAGGGGGATCGTACCTGCCTCAGTACCATCTGTTCTCCAAAGTTTTGCGTTATAACTTTGAAAGTAAACCATATCCTTAACGTTGACAAGATTATAAGCCTTGGGTAAGGTCGGATCAGCTTTTACCAGTAAAGTTCCCTCAACAGTTCCATCACTTTTCCAAATTTCAAATCCGTTATTCACTGAGAAATAAACGTGAGTACCTGTGGCCACCATACTATTGAGAGTTTCCATTTCCTTCAGTTTGATTGTTCCTTCTGGCGTTCCGTTAGTTGTCCACAACCCCTGACTGTTACTATACATTTCTGCTGCGGCCATGAAAAATACTTTGTTGTTGCCTGTCTTCACCATTGAAGACAGCTCTGAACCAAAGGTTGGTTGATAAGCATCTTTGATGGGGATTATACTGCCGGGAGTTCCATCTGATCTAAATAATTTAAACCCTTCCTCTGAATTGCGGCGTGCAGAAAAATATAAGCTGCTTTTGAAGGCAATCAACTCTGGATCATAAGATGAATAATAATTGTCCTGGTGCAAAGCGGTGATAATCGTTTGATTAGAGCCGTCAGGATTCATCCTATATAAATGAAAACTGTTGTCAATATATTCGTCGGGCTCGGGAATAAAATTAAAGTAATAGATGTAATTTCCTTTGGGTACAAACCGAGGGGCGGGCATGCTAATACCTCGAAAGGCCGTCTGAAGGGGTACAGTTCCAGCTTCAGTTCCATCACTTTTCCAAATGTAATAAATATCGTTTTCATAAGCCGTAAAAAAGAGCAAGCCAAAAACACTTTTGAAGTTTCCCATCTGATGCGAGAATGCTTGTTCACCGTGACTTCCTTGCGGACCTGGCGTCATATCTTTAACAAGCGAAGTGCCGGCTTTTGATCCATCACTTTTCCAAAGTTCAAATCCATGAATGCCGTCATTGGCTGTAAAGAACAGTGTGTTATTTACAGCGGTCATATTCTTAATTAAAGCACTTCCAGAACCCGGGCGAATATCCTTTAAACGCATGCTGCTTTGCGTGGTACCTTCTGTTTTCCATAATTCCCGGCCAGAGACTCCATCTGACGCTACAAAAAACAAAGTGCCATTTACATTGGTAAGAAATTCAGGAGTACTGGAAAGACTTTTACCAGGTCGCACATCAATGACCATTTGTGTTCCGTCAGTTGTGCCGTCAGATTTCCAGATCTCGTAGCCGTTCTGCCCATCATTTGCGGCAAAGTAAAGTGTGCCATTCACATGGGTGAGGAAGGCAGGATTACTACTTCCTTTTATCCGAAGAATATCTTTCACAAGAACTGTTCCGGATTCCGTTCCGTCACTTTTCCAAAGTTCTCTGCCATTGGCAACTGTATACGCCACAAAATAAAGTGTACCATTGACGTTCGTCAGGTATTCGGGATTACCTCCGGAGGTACCCGATACAAAATCTTTTACTTTCGTTGTAGTTGCGGAAGTGCCTGTGCTTTTCCATAACTCAATTCCACTTCCATCATCAGCGGAAAAGTAAAGAGTTGACCCGATCGAAATAAGATTTTTGATATGCTTAAATGCTTTTAACTTCACGGTACCCCCCTCATTGCCAGTAGTTTTCCAGAGTTCCGAATTGACTGTCAGATAAACTTTATTATCCCCTGCAGTAAGAGAGCCAAATTCATTATGAACAACATCTTCAGTTACATTAATATCCTTCAACAGTTGCGATTGTCCCTGACATAGAAGAACAAGAAAGCAGAAGCCAGTTGATAATATTGAATAGCGCCAGATTTCTCCTACCCGAGAAGCAAACACATTCCTGTTTTGAGAAGGTAAATTTTTTTTCATAAGTCATGATTTGGTTCTGGATTTCAGCCGCTGCATCCTACTATCAATGGTTGAGAGACCAGTGGCAGGTATGGAAGTCTAACTGCATTAGTAACCGATAGAAAAATGCTGTGCCATTTATATGGCTGCTATGTCTGAAGAAGGCAGTCGAATGGGTGAATTTCGAATGATGAATAAATTCGAAGGTATGGCGGCTTCACGAGATAAGTATCATCGATGTCAAGCGAAGTGAAAAGATGAATAAAATAATATTTCATTCACGGTTTGGGTACTACTATTCGTATTTTGGGGAATCTCACCGGCTGGTGTCACGAGACAAAATGTTTATCAGTCTTATTAAGTTCACGATAACGCCTGCCATTGCATCAGGACTTAATCCTTTTCCAAAACCAGATCTTGAACTTTCAAATAAGGGTAGCGAAACAAAATGTTTTAGCGAAACATTCTGCCATTCACCGTTTCTTATTTCTTGATAATTTATTACGAGAAATTATTAACGAGCAGTGGTTAAAACCTGAAAATAAAAAAAAGAGATTTGTAATCATTCATTCCATTTGAATGTTAGGAGTTTGCTATCTTGTTAGTAGATCATTTACGGCAAGACATTATTTTTTTTAAACTAAAACAAAGTGTACTGAGATTATTCGTACGCGCAATATGAAACTAATACTTAAACCCCTTAATGAACAGGTCATCATCATTACCGGCGCATCTGGCGAAATCGGATTGATGACGGCGCGAATGGCCGCTCAGAAAGGCGCAAGAATTGTTGCCGCCGCGAAAGATGAAGAAGTCCTTCTCAAATTATCAGATGAAATAAATGATCAGGGTGGAATAGCGGTCTTCGTACAGGCTGATATGGGAATTGAGGAAGATGTACTTCGGGTTGCCGTCACATCTATGCGAGTTTTTGGCACATTTGATACCTGGGTTAACATCACGACAGAACCCAGTTTTGCTGGCGACGATGATTTGATAGATAACATGAAGCAAATGTTCAAGACCCATTTTTGGGGCATTGTCTATGGATCCCGACTGGCTGCGAATCATCTGAAAGACAGGGCCGTTCCGGGGGCCATTATCAATGTGGATGGCTTCTATCGCGAACAGATAAAACCACCGCAAGCTGTTTTTTCTGAAACAAAACATGCAGTACAAAGCTGGACGGAAGAATTACGGGTGGAACTTGAAAAAGAAAAGATTCCTGGCTCAGTAAGTTTTATTCATCCGCGTGGAACAGCAACCTATCATGATGATAGTGAGCTTGCAGATGGGACCCCTTTCTATCATCGAAATATTCATGCGAGAGAAGTTGCAGAAGCCATTCTTTATTGCGCCGAACATCCTAAGCGAGAAATGCATATCGGTTCCCGATCATCAGTTTCCGCAGTGCTTAGGAGCGTTTCACCGCTCCTCATGGACAAAATAAAAGATGTAGCCAACGCTGCGTGGCCACGATCAGAGTCAAGAAATCATCCCATCGATAAAACAAAAGAAAGAACCACCGTTCGGAGTAGTAAAGGACTCCTCACGCGCGGATATGAAAAAGCATCGAAACATCCCTTGATTTCCGTCATTGCCCTGGCAGGTTTAGGAGCCAGCCTCTGGATGTGGGCAAAAAGAAAATATAAGGAGCCCGAAAATCATTAAGTCCAATATCGCGTAAGCGTCCGCTTGCGTATCTAATTTTTCAGCGTCCGCTGATGGAAAAAACAGGAACTCCTTAAGACCTTTGGAAAGGTTAAATTATTTGTTTTCCTTTCCATTCATGGTTTTAAGAAAGCGAACGCTTGCGGCTACGTACGCACAAGGAAATTAGGCCCGGTCCCAAAAAAATGGCGGCGTAATCCCTAAACCACGGAGGTATACGTACCCCTGAGCCCGGTGATGAATTTCGTTGTCGATCAGGTACAAAATTGACCAGTATACGGGGCCTTCATATTGACTAAAAAAACGGACAATCTCCTGAAACCGTTGCGGGGGAATTTGTGGCCATAATAGATTGATATCGACAGTGGCCTTATCCCAAAGCTCCAGAAGTTCCTTCCGCGTAGCGGGACTTTTAAATTCCTGCTCTACCTCCTGGAATGTCGGCCATTTGTCCATCACCACCCCACGGATTCCAGGGGCACCCATCCTGATCATTTCCATGGCCAATTCTGAGAATGGGCGCAAGCCTCCGATAGAGTAGGTGAATAATCTTTCTTCGGGAAAAGCTTCAATCACCTTGCGGGTTAGTCTCCTGTGCCCCTGCCAATGATCTAGCAGAATTTCCTGGGAAATGACAGTTGTCTTACTAGCATCAATGCTTGTTTCAATTGTATTCTGATCCATGATTAAAGATTTATGGGTGATATCGATGATGCAAAGAAAACACGGGTTGTGACAACCCTATGTCAGTAGAATAGAAGATCATGAAATATACGGCAATAAAAAAACGGATATTATTGAGATTTAGTTGGA
>JAYSOP010000100.1:0-4998 GCA_043722905.1 Chryseolinea sp. | reverse complement strand
ATCGGATTTGAAGCTGCCGCAATGGATGATCGCTTAAATGTTGAATTCGACTATTACAATCGCGAGACACAGGATATTTTGGTCCGTTTAACAATTCCGGGAGCCGTTGGTGCGTCACAGTCGCTGACCAATGCAGGAACTATTGTTAACAGAGGAATTGAATTAACCCTGGGATGGAATGATAACTTAAGTGACGATCTGAAATATAATATCGGAGCAAACTTTACAACTATCGATAATGAGGTGATCTCTATCGGTGACAATATCGGCTATAATATTGCTGAAGGTCCCGCGCGAACTGCAATCGGCCATCCCATTGGAGCCTTCTTCGGATATGTTCAGGAAGGAATTTTTCAGTCAGCAGAAGATGTAGCCGCCTCAGCGCAGGCAGCAACAGCCAAACCTGGTGACATTAAGTTCAAGGACATTGTTGCTGATGGAATTATAGATGATAAAGACAGAACTTTTATTGGCTCTCCAACGCCCGATTTCATATTCGGGGGCTCACTTGGTTTGAACTTCAGGAATTTTGAATTTAGCGTTGATGTTCAGGGGGTTGCCGGAAATGAAATTTATAAGGCAAGACAAACAGCCACCTTTGCCATTCTGAATTATGAACAAAATCGCCTTGGCCGCTGGACGGGCCCGGGAACCTCTGACAAGGAACCCATTCTGGATAACACCAGGTCAGGCAACTTTCAGGTTTCAACTTACTTCCTTGACCCAGGAGATTATTTCAGGATACGGAATGTGATGCTGGGGTATAATATTCCAAAAGGAGTACTGGATCGGTTCAATATGAAGAATGCTAAAATTTATCTAAACGCGCAGAACCTGGTGACCTTTACTGAGGCAACCGGTTATTCGCCTGAAGTGGGAGGAAGCCCAGTCGCTTTTGGGATTGATAACGGAACCTATCCACTGCCTGCGACTTATTCGGTAGGCATTAATTTGAATTTCTAAAGAAAATAAAAATATTCAGACCATGAGAAAGTTTTTCAATCGAATAGCCATTGTACTGCTAAGCATTACCGGGTTGGCAGCATGCGAAGATTTTTTAGACAGAGAGCCCCTTGGACGGTATACGACTGACAGCTATCCATCCGGAGGATTGACACAATATGTTTACGGGATGTATTCGGAACTCCGGTCATGGGGTGTACATGGTTTTCCTTTTGTCGGCATTATGAGCATTACTTCCGATGATGCAGATAAAGGCAGTACGCCTGCTGATGCAGCTGACCAAATCGAGTTTGACAATTTTACGGTCGTTCCTACGAACGGTCTGCTCAGAGATTTTTATACAGGCCACTATACCGCCATTAACAAAGCAAATGTAGTGCTGAATGAAGCTGATTCATTGCTGGCTGCGGATGCAGTAAATCAGGAAGACTTCAATCAGTCTACCGCAGAGGCGAGGTTTGTGAGGGCTTACCTTTACTTTAATCTTGTTCGTACCTTCGGCGATGTCCCAAAGGTCGATGCCCTCGTTACCAATCAGGGTAATTTTAACATCCCACGAGCAAGCGCCCAGGAGATCTACACATTAATTGAATCAGATCTGGAATATGCCGAAGCTAATTTACCAGTGTCCTGGGATATTGCATTTATCGGAAGGCCAAGAAAGACCTCGGCTCAGGGAATGCTAGCAAAAGTTTATGCCTATGAGCAGAAATGGGCCCTGTCTTTTCAGTCAGCGCAAAGCGTGATAAACTCAGGCCAGCATGATTTGAGTACGCCTTACTCCGTAATTTTTACGGAAGAAGGTGAGAATAGCAAGGAATCGCTTTTTGAAATTCAGAACATCCGCAACGAAAGTTTTAATTTTGGCAGCGACTATGCCCGTGTCCAGGGCGTTAGGGGTTCAGGAGAGTGGGATTTTGGTTGGGGCTTTAACTCTCCTTCGATGAGGCTGGTAAATGCCTACGCGCCAAACGACCCGCGCAAAGATGCGACAATCATTTTTGTCGGTGAAACCACTCCATACGGAGAAGTCCCTCCTTTATCCTTGCCAAATGAACGTTACAATCAAAAAGTATATACCAATCCAACATTTCGCGATGCGGCCAATGACCGCCAGGGCGATTGGGTTAACGTCAGGATCTTGCGCTATGCTGACGTTGTTTTGTTGGCCGCTGAAGCGGCCAATGAATTAGGTCAGGCTAGTGTCGCACTTGGGTATCTGGAGATGGTTCGGTCGCGGGCGCGCGGGACCAATGCAGCGATCCTTCCTCAAATCACCGAAACGAATCAGGCCGCCCTTCGTGACCTGATCCGCAATGAAAGAAGAATTGAACTTGCGATGGAGCATGAGCGTTTTTTTGATCTCATCCGTTGGGGTATTGCTGAACAAGCGTTGCATGCCGCAGGGAAGACAAATTTCGTGGCTGGCAAACATAACTTGATGCCGATCCCGCAGGACGAAATCGACAAGTCCAATGGTGTGCTGAAGCAAAATCCCGGTTATTAATAGCTTAAAAATATCATTATGAAAATATTTAATTCGATCGCTAATGTGAGTTTGATTCTGCTGTTAGTTGGCTGTCAACCAGATGAAATCAAGATAAACACTGCTCCTTTATTTCCCGCTACCTTCCTGGTCGAAGGAACAAACATTAATACCGGCGAAGCAGTTTCAAAAATGATGGCTGAAAGCGAAACCGGAATTCCAATCGATGCCGTTATTACGGTAAGCTTTTCAAAACTGGTTGATGCAGAATCTGCCTCGGCCGTTTCCATCAGTCAGGAAGGAAATTCCGTTGCGGCTTCAATTATAGCATCCGGCGAGTCAATTGTTATTGATCCTTCTGCACTTTTAGAATTTGGAAAAAAATATACGATAACCCTTGGCAACAATATAAAAGCTGACGATGGTGGTATGTTTTTAAACGAAGTGACAAGAACATTCACAACCGAAATTGAAGCGCCATCCTACGTGCCGCTCTATGACGGCGAGATCTTTTACATGTCCTTCGATGGAGCTTTTACGGAATTCGTGAGCGGAACAGACCCAACCATAGTCGGAACACCCGGTCTGGCGGGAGAAGGTGTCTTGGGTGGAAATTCCTATGCGGGAGCTGACGATTCGTATTTAACTTTTCCTGCTGCCGGGTTGCAGGGTGACGAATTTAGTGCTGCGTTTTGGTTAAAGGTAAATGCAGTACCTGACCGCTCTGGTGTTTTAGTGATGGGCCCCCCGGATGCTGTCAACCCCGCGACTCCGAATAATCGGACGGCTGGCTTTAGATTCTTTCGCGAAAACGCTTCAGGCAAACAGCGTTTTAAACTGAATGTTGGCGATGGAACGGCAGATAGCTGGTTTGATGGGGGTGCTGCGGCTGATGTTGATCCGGCCGCGGATCAATGGGTGCATTTCGCTTTTACAATTTCTGGTATGCAAGCCGTCGTTTATATTGATGGCCAAGTCGTATCACAAGGAGCCTTTCCCGGTGTAAGCTGGACGGGGGTAGATGTTCTTTCGATAATGTCCGGGGCCCCGCGTTTCACAGAATGGGGCCATCTTTCAGATGAAAGTTTTATGGATGAATTACGCCTATTCAATAAAGCGCTCACCCAACAGGATGTACAAACCATTTTTGAAGCAGAATCCGGCGGGCCTGTGGGATATACGCCGCGGGTAGGCGAAACATTTTATATGCCTTTTGATGGGAACAATACAGACCTGGTGAGTAACACAGGGGCAACAGTAGTAGGAACACCGGGGTTGGCAGGAGAAGGTGTGCTGGGAGGAAATTCCTACTTAGGGGCTGCTAACTCGTATTTAACTTTCCCTGCCGCCGCATTGCAGGGCAACGAATTCAGCGCTGCATTCTGGTTGAAGATCAACGCAGTGCCTGACCGCGCAGGAATTTTAGTTATGGGTCCTCCGGATCCCAATCTTCCCGCAACGCCAAATAATCGAACATCTGGTTTCCGGTTTTTCCGAGAAAACGCTTCAGGGAAGCAGCGATTTAAACTGAATGTTGGCAATGGTACGGCCGACAGCTGGTTTGACGGAGGGGCGGCCGCCGATGTTGATCCTGCCACAAATCAGTGGGTGCATTTTGCCTTTACAATATCGGGTACGGAAGCAGTTGTTTATATTGATGGACTAGTAGTATCACAAGGAGCCTTTACAGGGATTAGTTGGGCGGGAGTCGATGTTCTTTCAATAATGTCCGGGGCTCCGCGCTTTACCGAATGGGGACACCTTTCGGATGAAAGTTATATGGATGAATTACACTTATTTAATAAAGCGCTCACCCAAATAGAAATACAAGCTATAATTAATGGTAATTAAAAGGGATAAGAAAGTGATGGTTTATAAAAGTCAGTGTGATTCTCACCAAGCTGAAAAGCCATATTTCAATATTTAATTACGAGGTGATATTGCTGAAAGTTTCCGGTTCTCCGGAAACTTTCTTTCTTTGAATTTTCATAAATGATTGCGTACAAGAAATTCAGCTTTCTTTTTTTGCTCGCGGCCTGTCTGTTCGTCGCCTCGTGCGACGATAAAAATAAAACAACTCCTGAACCATTACTACTCATCAACCTGTCAGTAGGCCCATTTCCCCTGTACCTGGATATGGGGGCTGTCAACGCCGGCACTCCTACGGATAAAAGTATCGGAGCCTCGTTCAATTCACCCATTGACATTTCTACAGCAAACCTGGCCTTTGAGTTAAAAAGAAAATCTTCCGGCCAGATCGTCACGCTCTCTTTTTTATTTTTTGACAATAACAAAATCCTTGAAGCAATCCCTTCCGGAGAACTGGAAGCAAATGTTACCTATACACTCCATATATCAGGCAACTTAAAAGGTGCGAAAAAGGAAATATTTTCACCCATAACTATTGAGTTCACAACGGCACCGGAGCACATGGAGATTAATTCAATCTCGATTAGCGGGAACCTTGTTACACCGCCTCTCATCGGGGAAGTTCCGGTGAATGACGTTTCAATTGAAATAATGTTTTCATCTTCGCTGGACCAGTCAAC
>JAYSOP010000099.1:0-1782 GCA_043722905.1 Chryseolinea sp. | reverse complement strand
AACCAGATAGAAGTAGTGACCAAGACCCTGGCCGAGATTGGCGCGGGAAATATTCCAATTATTTTGGTGTTGAATAAAATTGATTTGTTGAAACAGCAGGAGGGAGGGGTTGATTTTGAACAGATCCGGGGACGCTACCGCGATCAGGGATTTGAGCGCGTGGTGTTCATTTCAGCGATATCAAAACAGAACATGGAAGAGCTTCGGAAAATTATCTACGAAGAAGTAAGAAAAAAGCATGTGACGTTTTATCCGAATTACGTGTCGCAGACCAACGGGTACTGATTGTTTGAATGGTTTGGTAGACCACAACAGTCTACATTTCAATCAAATGATTCCTTAGGGATCGTCAGAAGAGATGACTCGGAAGCACCAAAAAAAAATACTCTCTTATAATTGTGTTTTACCAGAATTTCAATTCTGTCTGGTAGAACTTTGATGCCTTTGAATTTTGTGGACGAGTGAAAAGAGTCATCACCCAAATATTTCGTATCCTGAATCTTGCCACTCAGCTTGTCTATTTTCAGAATGACACCTAATTCAAAGTTGTCTAAAATATCCCGGGCACTGCCGCATAAGTAAACGAATGCCTGATCCATTGCGATTCCATAAACATGTATATCATCCCCCTTTAATTCCAGCGTGGTGTTGTAGTTCAGGCGACCGGAGCGAACGTCTATGCTGGCGAAACTTATCCTTGCATTACTATCGTTCGGAATTCGGTAACTGGTAAATACCGTTTGCGTGGGCGGATCAATTCTTAAGAACGCTTCTACCGTATCAGGAGAATACCGGTTCACTTTTTCAAAAATTGTGGATGTCCACTGTTGCAAAGAATGAGGAGTGGAAAAGCAACGGACGGAGATTTTGGCAATTTCGTCCCGCGTGGGCATGTAATAATCCGTAATGAGCAGCAAGGAGTCAAAAACGAATACCTGACCGATCATATGATGGAGGTCATAGGACAGGAATTTCCTTCCGAGACTGTCTATGCCAGGTAGATCGATGATTGGCTCATTCCCGAAATTATCCATTTCTGAATCGGGTAAAACAGAAGACGTTTCAATGAAGCCTGGGACCATCGTCTTCTCCAGCGTGAAATGCATCTTGTCACGATTAAAGAAGGAATAGTAGACGAGATGTTGTAAGCGCGTGGATGTAAATCCATAAATCCCCATTTCGATCGAAATAACAAGTGGGATCAGGAGGCCACGAGCCCAGTTTTGACCATATATCCTGATCAATGTGTAAGCTAAATAAGTGATGTGCGTTGCGCCGCCGATAACAGCCATGACACTGCTTTCACTTAACATACCCTTTCTTAGAATAATAATTCCGATCGACTGAAAAATGAACTGCAGGAAAACGGAGTGCCCGATAAGATATAAACACACAGCATTGAGTGAGGGGGATTTTCTCTGTTTATTGAATAGCAATATTAACACAACGTAAAGTCCAATCGCATGTATTAAAAGCCGCTTCAGGGGCTGAATATTTTCATAAAAGGCGGCATATCCATTGGACAATTCCAGGACGCGCCTTGGAACGTTCCAGATTACCGCTTGTTCAGCGGGGTCGACGATTAAATGAATAAAGAACCAGGTTAACAGGCAACTGATGGTAACAACATAAGTGGCGTACTTCCAGGGCTTGGTAAATAGTTCGGGGTGAGTAACTACTTTCTTTGGATCAGAGAATAAGGTGAGGAAAGTTTCAAACAGCCCATGGTCGATATCCAATGTGTCATGGAGAATCTCTTTGGTCTTCATCTAATGTTAAAAA
>JAYSOP010000098.1:0-8006 GCA_043722905.1 Chryseolinea sp. | reverse complement strand
ACCTGGAAGCGTTTTTCCCCCGATTTTTCCCGGGCTTACTAAAGCACTACCGGATAGAGGTTTCTCACATACATTCATGTTGTTGGAAAAAGCAATGATAGATTTGCTTAAATCGTCTAAAAACAAACATCCCAAAAAGGTTACGTTCCCTGAGAAATATTTAAATAAAAATTCTTCCTTTCCTTCCCTTTACTAAGCACCATCATTTTGAGTTCAGCTGGTTATATCGTATATTAAATAACAATACCCCTCTCTACTGGGTATACAACAACCTCACAAACCGTTACCTGCCGTCAACCCAACTACGCCGCCACGCACTCGCCACTACTAGCTCCGTCGGGCAAGCCTGCATTCAACCTGCCTTTTAACCTGCATTTAACCTGTATTCAACCTTCACTCGACCTGCCTTTTAACCTGCACTTGACCTGCATTAAACCTTATCTCAAAGCATCATACAACACCTGTTGAATCTGGGTTCTGGTATTGAGCTGGTACAAACGGGAATTAGCACGGGTAGGGTTTACGCGATTAGAAAGGAAAATATATAAAAGTCCCGTGTCAGGATCCATCCAGGCGAATGTTCCCGTAAAGCCCGTGTGTCCAAATGAATGGGGGCCGGCACCTTTCGCCGTGTTATTGTTCACTCCCAGATATTGAAGGTTCGGCTTGTCGAAACCAAGTGCCCGGCGATTGCCGTTCTCCGGGAATTGGGTTCTGCTAAACTCTTTCAAGGTAGTCTCTTTAATGAATTGTTTGCCACCATAAGTGCCCCCATCCAGATACATTTGCATGAGCTTAGCCAGGTCGTTGGCATTGGCAAACAATCCGGCGTGACCCGATACCCCGCGCATCATCGCAGCGTTTTCATCGTGCACCGTACCATGCACAGGGCCGCGCCGAAATAAATAATCATGTTCGGTTGGGACAACCACTTTGGCAGGATATCTGACAAGAGGGTTGAACGTGATGGTAGGTGCGCCAAGCGGTCCATAGAAATTCTTTTGAAGGTAGCGGGAGAATTCTTCGTGGATGCTATTCTCCACCACCAGGGGCGCGAGCATAAAGAAAAAATCGGAATACACATATTTCTTCTCAGGCCGCAAACGTGATTTGCGAATTCCATTCACCATCTTTTCGGGATACTTGCGGTGAAGAAACATCTGATCCGTGAGCCTTATCGGAAAACGTTGTGAAGAATCTTTCTTCACGGTAGCCCATTTATAACTTCCGTTTCTACGCAAGGTATTTTGCCAGAACGGTATGAATGGCATCAAACGCCCCTGATGTGTGAGGATATCGCGCATGTTAATCCCCGCTTTATTAGACCTTCTAAACTTTGGAAGATAGTCGGCAAGTGTAGCGTCCAGCCTAAACTTGCCTTCGTCATAAAGCTTCATCAACGCAGCGAGTGAGGTTGAAATTTTCGTAAGGGAAGCGAGATCATAAAGGTCTGTATTTGACGCCTTAACGGTATCGCTGTAGTCATGTACGCCGTACGCTTTATTCATCACTACTTTCCTGTCTTTGGCGACGAGCACCTGACATCCCGGGATCGCTTTTGCATCCAGGGCCTGGTGAACAATCGAATCGATGCGTCCAAATAAAATGCGAGAATCCATTCCAACTTCTTCAGGGATGGTGTATCCAAACCGAATTCCGCCTTGAATGGTGATGCCCTCGCCGGCAGAGAATTTGTTTCCAATCGTGACCGGCAAACGTCCGCTGGCACTAACCCCACCAAAGATCAGTTGCGCGGCGAGCTCTTCCGCATTGATATTATCCTCATAAGTTGTGATAAGGCACGGGGCTAGTTCGATATCTTTTAAATCATTCAATACATAAGGATTCTTGAAAACCGTCACAATCGTGTTTTTCATTTTCCCCAATTCGCTAATGAACATTTGTATTTCGCCGGAAAAGTCAATCCGGTTTAGGGGTCTGATGCCGTCATCATGTACACCTGCAATGATCAGGTTGTAGTCCTGCAGCCTGACCTTAAGAGAATCAATTTGCCATTTATTGGCATCTTTGGGCAGCGTGAAATTTTTTATCTGCGTATATAAATTCAAAGTTTTCTGAAAGGCCGAAACCCCCCTGGAACCGATGGAAACAGAAGCGATTCGCAACGTATCCAATGAGCGCAGGGGGATCAGGTTGCGTTCGTTCTTTATCACGGTAAGGGAAGCCTCGGTCAGTTTGCGACTGAGTAATTTAGCTGATGGAGTATTGAGTTCCCCTGCCATATTTCGAACAGTGATAGGCTGAAAGTGGCGGAGGCCTGCCCATTCTTTTAAAGCCAAAACCTTACGGCACCTGTCATCTATTTCCTGTTGACTGATCAATCCTCCCCGGATTGCGCTCCGGATTTCTTTAATAGCGCGGTCAACGTCTTCCGTAAACTCCAGCAAATCATTCCCGGCAAGGATCGCTTTTCTGTCAACTATTCCCGGCGGGTTACCAAAGGTCACTCCACGCATGTTCATAGCATCCGTTACAACCAGCCCCTGGAAACCGAATTCATTCTTCAATAAATCGGTTATGATGGGTCGGGATAAAGTGGAGGGTGTACCTGATGAATCCAGTGATGGAATATTTAAGTGTGCCACCATGATGCCGCCAACACCGGCTTTAATGAGTTCGCGGAACGGATGCAATTCCGTTGAGTCGAGATGTTGCCTTGAATGATTGATTTGCGGTAAAGCAAAATGTGAATCTGTGCTGGTGTCTCCATGACCTGGAAAATGTTTGACGGTAGCCAGGATATTCTGATCCTGTAAACCCTTCATATAGGCAATAGATTTTTCCGAAACTTTAATTTTGTCCTCACCAAAAGAACGAAAGTTAATGACCGGATTATCAGGGTTGTTATTTACGTCTGCAACAGGCGCGAAATTGATATGAATTCCTGCGCGAATGAATTGACGCGCTATTTCAACACCCATCTGATAAATGAGATTATTATCCTGGATAGCGCCCAGGGTCATCTGAAAAGGATAGCTGATCGTGCTATCCAGCCTCATGCCCAATCCCCATTCAGCATCCATGGCCATGATTAATGGTACTTTGGAGGCCGACTGAAATTCGTTTATGAGCCTGGCTTCCCTGCCGGGACCTCCCTGAAAGAAGATCACCCCACCCACCTTATGGTCCTTGATCACTTTCATGATTTCCTTTCGATGGTCATCTCCGCGGTTGGAGTATGCTGCGACCATGATGAGTTGACCTATGCGTTCGTCAGGGCTTAGCGTATTGATCACGGAGTCGACCCACGCACTCTTCCGGTACTTCAAAAAATCTGGCGTCTTCATCTGAGCTGACGTAGATGCCGTAATAATGACGAAGCTTATACAAAAAGCAAAAAATATTTTCATGGCACAATGTAGGAATTTCCAGATGCCGTTCCACCAAAACTGACGCTCTGGCGAAGGCGATCTTCCGCCGTAGCTTTAACGGAGGCGGATAGGGTGATGCTATTAAAGGACTGAATCCAACGCTGTTAATTTATGAAGGATTTTCCCAAAGACGGGTCTCACACTCACTTGCCCTTCACATCATTGATTGCTTTTAAAAGAGAGTGCTCATCGCGCGTATCTTGTGATATTTCCCAGATCATTACGCCTGCCAGATTTTCTTTCTTCGCCAATTCGGTCTTCCTTTTAATGGTTGTGATACCATTGTAATAGACTGAATCAAATTGATCACCTGTGGGATCAGCGCCTGCAGCTAAGAGGTCTTTGTAATGACTGAGATTTTCGCGACGTGGTTTGCCGTAAAAAGGTAAACCCAATACCGCTTTCTCCGCGGGAAGACCGCGTTCCTTAACCCAATAGTTGATTGACTTCTCTGCCAGGCTATACGGCGAGTGAGGAATTGGCTGTCCTTTATCATCGTCATAAGCCATCAGGTTAAGCCAGTCTACAATATCAAAGATCTCTTTTTTTGTACCGGCTCCCTGGTTGCCATAATGTACCACAGCCGCAGTTAGTTCTTTGTTGATAGCATGAAGTGAGTCACCCAGTTGTCTCATTAGCAAAACATTATCTTCGGCAGATCTGTTCTCAATGTCAGGATACTCCCAGTCCACATCCACTCCATCCAGATTATATTGCCGCACCAGTTGCATGGTTTTCGAGACAAAAATGTTGCGTTCATCAGCATTTGCTGCCAATCTATGAAAACGACTGTCATCACCACCCCCATCACCAATACTCCATCCGCCAATGGAAATAAAAACTTTCACATCGTTTTTATGGGCTTTTTTAACCAATCCAATTAATTTATCCCAGTTCCTTAGGGCGTCGAGTCCGCCGCCATTTTTTGCAGGCACCGCAAACGAAAAATTGATGTGTGTCAGGTTGTCGAATACAATCGACGCGGTGTCGACACTCCTGCCAGGCAGATAACCAATTACTTTAAATTCGGATGACGAAGGATTCGCGGGCGCTATTACTTTGGTCCCAGCTGGCTGTTGACAACTTAAAAAAACAAGCACCAGCAAAAAGAAAAAAAGAAATTTGTTGTTCATAATCAATTTATATTATAAAAAATAAGGTTTGATCGTTCAGTTGAATCTATTCCTGAGGGCTTACAATTTGTTCAACATCAGTAATTTAAAGGAATAGAGAATAAAAAAAAATAAAAAGATTACCAGAGCCGCATGCAATGATATATTTGTGACTGATGGCAGCCTATTTCAGTTTTTTTTACCAATAATCAGTATTAATTACCTCTTTTACACAACACGCTCCTATTTGATACAGTGTTGAATTATAAGAACGGCTGCTATCACGAATGATTCCCCCATGCTCTTCGAAGAAAATAAAAACGAGTATAAGAAAGCCGTCAGACCTGTATTGCCCGCGAGTTATGAACTTGCCTACGAGATAGGATTTTTATTCAACTTTGTCTCCGGAAAATCCACTCGTTTTGACCTTGAGCCTGTACTGATATACAAATTAAATGGCGTCACCGAATATAAGCGAATATCGCTGCAGGTTGAAAAGGGTCTTGCGTTTTTACAATCCCTGGAAGAACCATTTTACGAGGACCTTTTGCAGTTCTCAGACCACCACCTGCTACAATGGATGACCCGGACTGGTAATCGATTTCTGAGGAGTCATTCCGGATCATGGGCCCATTTATCAGCAAGGGAATTGATAAATCTCAGGCGACATTATGTTGATATCTTGCAGAAACTCTGGCCAACTTTAGGAGCATGGCCTAATCTTTTTTTTCTGAACATCGGGCGTTTCAGCAACACACAACAAAAGAACATTAAGCTTAGCCAGCAGCCACCAGATTTCAGGTTTTCCGTCGACCAAAAAGGTGAATTAATTTTGTTAAGGCTGATTCTTTTACTGGATGACGAGGAAGCACCTCTCAATATATGGGGTGGATTTTTACTTGAAAATAAGGGGATACTCTATTTACCTTCTGATACATCGGCATTATCGATCATAGACTTATTCAAAAATGGTCCGCTCAGCTTTCCCCTATCGATAAAGAAGGAAATTATCAAGCAATACATCGTGCCATGGATAGAAAAATATGATGTTGCGATCAGCCCCCAGGTGGGTATTGAAATTCTTAATCCGGAAATGACACCCAGAGTGCGCTTAAGCGAATTGAATGAAAGCAATCTCATGATCCGCCCTGAGTTTTTATATGGAGCGACAGAACTAGATTACAGCGAAGAAACCCATTACATTGAAGAAACTACGAATGGAATAAAACTTATCCAGCGGAATAAAATTCAGGAGATCGAACTGTACGAATATTTGCGTACACTGCATCCCTCCTTCTCCGCGCAACGAAACAATCAATATTACTACCTTGCCTTTGATGATGTTATGAAACGCGGATGGTTTATAACCATGTTGCGCCATGTTCAGGAAAAAGGCTTGAGTATCCATGGCTTCGATACCCTTAAAAAATTCAGGTACAGTACCCATCCTCCGAAGATCACTATCGCAGCAACCGCTTCCATCGACTGGTTTGAATTGAAAGTAACTGTTCAGTGGGGTGATCAGATGGTTGCACTCAAAGAAATCAGGCATGCCATTCTGCATGGACAGGATACGATCATGCTGGAAGATGGTTCGCTTGGCCATATACCGGAGGAATGGGTAAGCCAATACAGTCTGTTGTTGCGCACAGGGACAGAGGAAAATGGAATACTGAGAGTCAGTAAACTGCACTTTACATTGCTGGAAAATATCCTGGATAAAATTGACGGGAAATCCATTCGCGCAGATATCGAATCAAAGAGACGCAGGATATTGGAGTATGATACGATTGAAAATGCCCCGCTATCAAATAAAATCAAGGCTACCCTGAGACCTTACCAGCTTTCAGGTTTTCACTGGCTACAGGCGTTGGATGAATTGCAGTGGGGCGGCTGTCTTGCTGATGATATGGGTTTGGGGAAAACACTGCAAACCATTTCCTTCCTTCAGTATGTGAAAGAAAAGTATCCAGGCAGTACCCAGCTCGTGGTCTGCCCGACGTCACTTATTTTCAACTGGGAAAATGAGTTACAAAAATTTTGTCCTTCATTGAAGTTTTACATTCATTATGGCTTGCAGCGGGAGCTAAAGAAATCCCATTTCGAAGAATTCGATATAATCCTAACTTCATACGGAGTTGTCCGCAATGACGTTGAAGAACTCTCAGGCTTCCTTTGGCAATATATTATTCTGGATGAAAGTCAGGCAATTAAAAATCCAGATGCCCGGGTTACCAAAGCAGTGCAACTTTTGCGTGCGGTGAATCGCGTGATACTCAGCGGAACACCTGTACAGAATAATACATCTGATTTATATTCCCAGTTTAGCTTTTTAAACCCTGGGCTTTTGGGAAACCGTGAGTATTTTAATCGCGAATTCAGTGTTCCCATTGACAAACTGGGAAGCAAAGAAAAAACCCGTGACCTTAAAAAAATAATCTATCCGTTTACCCTTCGCCGAACAAAGGAACAAGTAGCAAAAGATTTACCCGATAAAACTGTTTCGGTATTGTGGTGCACCATGGAAGCTGAACAACGCAAACTCTATAACCACTACCGTGATGCGTATAAGACACGGTTATTGAAAAAAATCGACGAGGAAGGTATTGCGAGGTCTGGTATTGATGTATTGGAAGGGTTGCTGCGACTCAGACAGATTTGCGATCACCCCGCATTGGTGGATAAAAAAGAATACTCTCTAAAAAGCTCTGTGAAAATCGAAGAATTGATTCGCGAAGTTCAGGAAAATGCAGGCCAACATAAATTGCTTGTCTTCTCTCAGTTTACACAAATGCTGAAACTCATCGAACAGGAATTTGTCAAAGCCGGCATCACCTATTGTTACCTTGACGGAAGCACCTCACTCCCGCACCGAAAGGAGCAAGTAAATAAATTTCAGGAAGACGAAAGTATTAAGGCGTTCCTGATATCACTGAAAGCCGGTGGTGTGGGACTAAACCTGACAGTAGCGGATTATGTTTACCTCGTGGATCCCTGGTGGAATCCGGCCGCAGAGCAACAGGCTATTGACCGTGCACACCGAATCGGTCAGACAAGAAAAGTTTTCGCTTATAAAATGATCTGCAAAGACTCTGTGGAAGAAAAGATACTTCAGCTTCAGGAAAAAAAGAAAATGCTCGCCGATGACCTTATCCAGGAAGAAACTGGATTTGTCAAAAACCTCTCAAGGGAAGATGTTGAATTCCTGTTCGGGTGAGGTCATGAAGCATCAGGCATTGGGCATTGGGCATTAGGAAATCCGCGGAAAAGCTTCACGCGAGCATTGCTTAATGCTCACAACTTTTTGTCCCCATCAGAGTCACCCGTTTCGGGGACTCTGATGCTAGGAAGCGGAATGATTGCGTCACACTGTTTAATAGTCACTGGTAAATGCAAGATTTTGCGATGATTGGTTTATGGGCCATGGCTTGAGGGCGGAGGGGTCTAGTTAAGCTTGATAAATTTTTTTCCCTCTCTTTCAGGAGAGGGTTGTACAAAAAAA
>JAYSOP010000097.1:0-6603 GCA_043722905.1 Chryseolinea sp. | reverse complement strand
GGTACGAGTCTATCCGCAGTGCATAATACAACATCTTTTTTATCGTCTGGAAACCCTGTTATCAACACTTCCGAGTAAAAGTCGCCAATTTTTTTGGGCGGAAAATTCGTCACACATACCACCTGCTTACCCACCAGCGATTCCGGGATATAATGCACGGCAATTTGAGCGCTGGAGGCTTTAATGCCCAGTTCCCCGAGATCAATCCATACCTTTAAAGAGGGTTTTCGGGCCTCTGTAAAAACCTCAGCCTTAACTATGGTTCCAACCCGGATATCAACTTTGAGAAAGTCATTGAAACTAATCATACCTTAATTGAGAGTAATAACGTTAAACGGCCATATTCTTCTTTTAAAAAACGATTGCAGAAAGTTTTTTGTCTCGCTATTATACATTTATTTTGTATTTTACAGGAATAAAAAAATAATATATTGGCTTTTGCCAATAGACTATCGTTTATGAAGATAAGACTTCATTTCTATTTAATTTTTCCCCTTATAGCTGCGTTTGCTGTGACTGAAAATGCATTCGCCCAGGATGCCGGTATGTCTGACGTCGAAATACATGAAGAACGCAACCGGACTGAGAGTGAAAAAATAATTTTCTCAGCAGGAGACGCAGAGGTTCGATACATCCCCAAAACAACAAGTGTTCATTCAAAAGATTCAATAGCCGCAGCGAATCACGCTGAATTCCTTTCCGGAAAAGCTGAGAAAAAGCAGCCCAAACAAGAGGATGATTCAATTCTCTCTTTTAATTTTCTGTACTATATCATTCAGAAGTACAAACTCCAGGATATTATTGACTAATCAATAGCCCAATATGATCATATGCAACACTGTTGCATATGATCATATTCGACTTATCTTTGCCGCTCTATAGAGTATTATCATGCGATTTTTCTTTCTTTTCACCCTTATTTTTGCCTCGTTTTTTTGCCTTGGTCAATATGCAATTCGCGGAACAGTGCGGGATACAAAAGCCAACGATCCAATACCCGGTGCATCCGTATATATACCGGACCTCAAAAAAGGGACACTTACAGACGCCGAGGGTAAATTTAATCTGGACAACTTGCCCCGAGGTCGATTTCTCCTTCAGTTCAAATTTTTGGGATATGGTACCGCTGTAAAATTGATCGATGTAGGGCGCGATGTCGATGTGGATATTGCTTTAAATAGTTCCGCAGTGGAATTGAGTGAAATTGTTATTTCCGGAATCAGCCATACTACTGAGCTAAAGAAAAACCCGATCCCGATTGCCACCCTTGACAGCGAATGGCTGAATAAAAACGCCAGCATAAACATTATTGAAAATATAGCGCATGAACCGGGAGTGTACCAGGTCAGCACTGGTGTCGCCATATCTAAACCCATTATCCGGGGATTAGGGTCTAACAGGATCATTACAATTTATGATGGCGTCCGGCAGGAGGGGCAGCAATGGGGTGATGAGCACGGTATTGAAATTGATGAATTTTCGGTTGACCGGGTTGAAATTATTAAAGGCGCCGGAAGTCTGTTATATGGGAGTGACGGATTGGGTGGTGTGATCAATTTTTTACCATCCAACCCAGTGGCTGAGAGCTCGATTGAGACCAGACTGATAAGCAACTTCCAATCCAACAATGGCATGTTCGCGAATTCAATTATGAACACCGGCAATGAAAAGGGCTTTAACTGGTTAGGCAGGGTCAGTCACAAATCAGCGAATGCTTATAGAAATGGTTATGATGGTTATGTATTTAATTCCGGTTTTAATGAAACAAATTTCGGTCTTTCCGCCGGCCTTAATAAATCCTGGGGATCCTCGCAATTATCATTTAGCTCGTTCAACCAGAAAGTTGGGCTAGTAGAAGGAGTTAGAGATGGTCAGGGTAAATTTTCACGTTCCATAAATATTAATGGATCTGCGGAGGAAGTGTCAGTTAGCGACGATGAATCCAAAACCTCTCCTATCTCTATACCGAATCAAAATATCGAGCACCAAAAATTATCGAGTACGACAAATTTATATTATCGTGAAACAAAACTTCAGGTCAATCTGGGGTACCAGAAAAACGTCAGAAAAGAATATGGCGATGTGCTGACGCCTGATGTTCCTGACTTGTTCTTTGATTTAAAAACCGCAAGTTATAATGTTACAGTCTTCCTGCCAGCTTTCAGGAAATGGGACATTTCCTTTAGCACCAGTGGTATGAAACAACAAAATAAAAATCGTGGACTTGAATTCACGATTCCAGCGTACACCATGCTGGATGGGGGAGCAGTGCTTTTTGCCAAGAGAAACTTCAATTCCCTGGACATCGCCGGGGGATTGCGAATGGACTATCGTAAAATATCCACCGATGCTTTATATCTGGATGAATCCAATTTGCCAACACCCGACGAAAGTCAAAACCAGAAATTCAATGCTGGTCAAACGGCGTTTCAAAATTATTCAGCCAGCGCAGGACTAACTTACCAGTTTTCAGAATTTATTGCTCTTAAATTTAACACTTCCCGTGGTTTCAGGGCACCTAATATTTCAGAGTTAACTTCCAATGGAATTCATGAAGGGTCTTTAAGATATGAATATGGAAACTTTGCGTTGAAACCGGAAACATCACTTCAGGCTGATGTCGGTTTCTTGTATAGTTCACCCCACATATCCGCTGAAGTATCGTTGTTTCAAAACCACATTAGCCATTACATTTATATCCAAAAACTATTGTCAAAGGATGGGAACGACAGCATTCCTGATTCAGACAATCCATTCCCTGCCTATACCTACACACAAGGTAAAGCCAGACTTTCGGGAGGTGAGTTTTCCATTGATCTGCATCCTCATCCCTTAGACTGGCTACATTTTGAAAACGCTTTGTCTGTGGTATACGCCAACAACCGGAGTGAATTTAGAGATAGCACCAAATTTCTTCCTCTTACACCAGCCCCCAGGTTGCAAAGTGAGATCAGAGCCAACGTCAGCAAATGGAAAAATTTTTCCAATATTTTCCTTAAAATTCAATGTGAACATTTGTGGAAACAGGACCGTGTTTTGCTGGAGAACGGAACCGAGACCCCGACGCCTTCCTATACTCTCTGGAATGCAGGTTTTGGCTTTGATTTTACACGCAAAAAAGAGATTGTTTTGTTTTCGTTTTATTTTTCGGCTGAGAATCTCTTCGATATTTCCTATCAAAATAATCTGAGTCGGTTAAAGTATGCTGATGAAAATCCTTTAACGGGCAGGATGGGCGTTTTTAATATGGGAAGAAACCTCAGTTTCAAGCTGCTGGTGCCTGTGGTATATAGAAAAAAACTTTTGAAGGGTTAAGCCTTTTTTACCCGAAATTGTTCGAGATCTTTCAGTTTCAATACGCCTTCATAGTAAGCTTTGCCGAATATCACGGCAAAAATCCCCATGTCGTTTAACTGTTTAATGTCATCCACTCCGCGAACTCCTCCGCTTGCGAGCACACACAATTCAGGGAAAGCGTCAATGATTTGTTGATAATATCCGAAGGCCGGTCCCTCCAGCACTCCGTCTCTTGAGACGTCAGTCGATTTCACATATTTTAATCCGCGGGAGTAAAAATAATCCAGGTGTTCAAACAAAGTTAAATTGGCTTTGCGCTTCCATCCACGGAACAAAAGGTCTTTGGAATCTTGATTAATTACATCCGCCCCCAAGGTCATTTTTTCGCGGCCATAGGAAATTATCCAGGAAGCAAAGAGCTCAGGATCGGTCACGGCGATACTGGCGGCAGTGATGTAATCAGCGCCATATTCATATGCCTTGCTGATATCTCCATCCGTTGAAATACCTCCGGTAAAATCAACTTTCAGATCAGTATGGCCTGCGACCGTCTCCAGCACATGCCAGTTCACCGGGCTTCCTTTTTCCGCCCCGTCAAGATCAACCAGGTGAACCACTTCAATACCGTGATCTTCAAACCGTTTCGCCAGATCAAGCGGGTTTTCATCATACGCTTTTTCACTAGCCACATCACCTTTTCGCATTTTCACTACCTTACCTTTTCGGATGGCGATGGAAGGAATTACCTGAATCATTCGTCTGGTTTTATGGAAGCCAAGTTACGACCCAAAGGCATAAAATCTATCTGAAATGACGAAAAGGCACATGTGTAATGAAAATAAAGTTCAGGAAATGGTGTTTAAATAGTAGTATTTTTGATGATGACAATGCCGCTTCAGGAAGCGTCTGCCTTCTGTTGAAGAAACGAAACCCGTCATGAAAAATGGAACTTTAGTATAAATTAATGCTTAGGAAATGAACTACCTGCGCTGCGCTTTCTTGATGATCGTTACCCTGGTGGCTTTTGATGTTTATGGTCAAGCCAGAGTACGTAAATTATCAACCATCATTAACCATCCATCCCTGAATCTTTTTGCGCCTTATATCAGTGCAGATGCCAATGCTTTGGTGTTCCTGTCTGATAATGCAGAAGACTATGCGCTCACCCCGTTTTATAGTTTTCGGGACAAGGCAGATTGGAAAGAGCCACAGGTTTTTCCCAAAACCATCCATACACGATTAAACTTCTTACGGGGTTACGGACTTAGCGCTGACGGAAGCCATCTTTATTTCAGCACCATGAAGTCACCGGGGGTGGGTGGGTTTGACCTATGTTCCAGCGAATGGAAGGGTGCGTGGGCCAACCCGGTTAACCTCGCGGCCCCCATTAATACCAGAGGACATGAAGCTTGTCCATCACTTACACCCGATGGCAATACATTATATTTTATGCGCTGTGAAAAGATGGACCAAAACAAGGCAGATAATTGCAGGCTATTTAAAGCGACCCGGAAATCAAATGGTCAGTGGGATGAGCCTGCGGAACTCCCTCAAAGCATTAACACGGGTAATTCGCAATCACCCCGCATTATGGCCGATGGAGAAACACTCATTTTTTCTTCTGATAAAATGAGTAACCGCAAGGGAGGTATGGATCTTTATGTTGCCAAATTTCGAGACGGGTCGTGGAGCATTCCCGAGTCGCTTGACTTTGTAAATACTGAAAAGGATGATCAGTATATCAGTGTTGCGGCCGTTGGCAGATACCTGTTGCGCGATTCACCGGGGACACGGAAAAATGAATTGGTTGAATACTTAATACCGGAGGAGGTCCGCCCTAAGGGAATGATGAAAATTGACGGGAAGGTGGTGGACCCTGATGGCATGCCATTGCCGGCATATGTATCGATCGTCGATCTGGTATCAGGTAAAAGAATATACAACGGCAGGCCTAACAGAGATGGCTCTTTTCTGGTGTATGCAATGGAAGGAAGCCGGTATCAATTGTCGGTAGACCCCGAGCATGCAGACAAAACTTACTTCACCAGGATTTTCGATCTGACAACCGGCAATATCCCACAGGTTGAAAAGGTAAATGCGGTGTTAAGAGTCATTAGACCAGGAGATGAGTTAACGTTGGAAGGCATCTCTTTTAAAGCATCAACAGGGGAATTAGACATCGCAGCCTCAGAGGGCGAACTAAAAAGGTTTGTAAGGGTGGTAACCAGTAATCCGAATTTAAAATTTGAGCTTGCGGTAATGTTTCAAGGGTATCAGGAAGACTCCATTCAGTCGGCTGAGGATTTGACAGAAGTCAGGTATGACTCCGTTCATTCCCTTTACATCGACATCGACTCATTGGGACAATTATTTGAGCGTGATACCATGCAACTGAAAACCATCTACCACAACAATCGGACGCCTCAGCAACTCCACTCCATCATTGAGCATTTAGTTTCGAAAGGAGCTCATGAAAATAGTCTTACCGGATTTGTAAATGCCACTCCAGCAACGTTACCTGAAAATAAAAAAACAGTGGTGAAAGCGCGCATTAATTAAAGGAGAAAGGAAGTGACACGACAGTTTTATCCCAGATTAAAACCATCTCAGCATCTCCTCCCGTTTTTTCAAAGGAAATGGTGAATTGTTCAAAGACCTGCTCCTGTTTCACTGCGTGAACATCAATTTTTAGAACATCCAGTTCTTCATTACGGTTTGCCTGACCCTTCGAATTCAACCCCCACTGTCCATGTTCTGAATTGAAAATGATAGTCCAGGTTTCTTCTCTGGGAACAGTCCAGATCGAATATTTACCGGCTTTCAATGTGTTCCCTTCTATGATAATGTCTTGATTTGTTTCAAAAGTGGTGGCTTCGTTGGCCCCTGTGCGCCATACTTCATCAAAAGGCACAAGGCCGCCAAAAATTTCTCTTCCTTTCTTTGAAGGACGGTTATAAAATACTTTGATGCTGAGATCATCCTGATTAAACACAACCTCTTCTTCCGGGCTGAAAGATTTGGTATTTTTTAATTGCATAAAGCCTATAAAAGCAACCAGTGCGGCGATTATAGCTAATCCGATCAAGCTAAGAATCAAAAACTTCTTCATGGGAGAGACTGATAAAATTAAAGTGCCTGTAAGCCAAAGGGTTTAACTTAAAAACAAATTTTTATTCTTTCTATAAAAATTACTCAAATACGCCCTATTTTTACAAACTTTAAATGCTATTACTATGGATGTATCCGCCTGGTGGCCCTTTTTCGTTGTTATTGCCTTGTTCATTCTGGCTATTGTCTCTCCCTGGA
>JAYSOP010000096.1:0-5764 GCA_043722905.1 Chryseolinea sp. | reverse complement strand
CTTTTTTGTACCAGCTCTTTGGAAGAGAACTGGGCACAAACAATTTTCCGGACTGTTCAAATATGTGTCATGAATCTTCAGGTGTAGCTTTGCTAGAATCTATAGGTGTTGCCAAAGGCACTGTCTCTCTGGAGGATTTTCAAAAAGCCGAAGCAATATTCATCATAGGACAGAATCCAGGAACCAACCATCCCAGGATGCTGACTTCATTGGAAAATGCAAGAAAAAACGGATGTGAGATAGTCACTTTTAATCCATTGAAGGAAAAGGGATTGGAAAGTTTTATACATCCACAGAATTTGCTTCGCACTTTATCGAATAGGGGAAGTGCTATCTCTTCACTATATCTCCAACCTTTAATCGGTGGAGACTTTGCCTTGTTAAAAGGACTGATCAAAGGGATACTTGAAGAAGAAGCGAGAAATACCGGGCAGTTGGATCGGGAATTTATCCAAAACCACACGACAGGCTTTGAACAAATGCAGGAAGATATTATGTCTACTAGCTGGGATGACATCACGGAACAATCGGGTCTGGGCAAATCAGAAATCCTTCAAGCTTGCAACATATATTTAAAATCGGATTCAACAATTGTGTGTTGGGCCATGGGCATTACCCAGCATAAGCATGCAGTCATTACGATCCAATATATTGTGAATCTGATGCTGCTTAAAGGAAATATTGGTAAAGCGGGTGCAGGCCTTTGCCCGGTAAGAGGACATAGCAACGTGCAGGGGGACCGCACAATGGGGATCACTGAAAATCCAGGCAAAGAATTTCTTACGTCGCTGGGAAAGGTTTTCAATTTTACTCCTCCTGCGAAACATGGTTACCATACGGTGGATGCCATTCGAGCGATGGATGAAGGGAAAGTGAGAATTTTCGTTGGCATGGGTGGGAATTTTGCGTCGGCTACGCCAGATTCGGACTTTACAGAAAAAGCTTTACGTAAATGTGAGCTTACGGTGCATATCAGTACCAAACTGAACAGGAGTCATCTGATTAGCGGAAAGCAAGCGTTGATCTTACCATGCCTGGGCAGGACCGAAATAGATTTACAAAATGGTGTCTCGCAAAGAGTAACGGTGGAGGATTCTATGTCCATGGTTCATGCTTCGCAGGGTAAGAATCAACCTGCCTCCGGGAATCTACTTTCTGAACCAGCCATCGTTGCCTGCATGGCAATTGCTTCTTTGCCGCAAACAAAAACAGATTGGACTACGCTTGTGCGTAATTACGATAACATAAGATCTAAAATTGCAGAAGTATTGCCAGATTTTAAGGATTACAATGAGAAAATTAATACACCTGGCGGATTTTATTTAGGCAATATGGCAGGAGAGAAAAAATGGAAAACACAAACGGGAAAGGCAAATTTCGTTACAGCGACCCTACCCAAACTTCTGGTTGAAAATGGAAAATTAAGGTTGATGACGATTCGTTCCCATGACCAATATAACACCACGATATATGGATTGGATGACAGGTACAGAGGTGTAAAAGGGGAAAGGAAGGTAATATTTCTTAATATTTCGGATATAAAAAGTTTGGATCTGAAGGAGGATGAGCGCGTGGATATCATTAGCAATGCAGACGGAATACAAAGAATAGCCAAAGGATTCAAAGTAATAAAATACGATATTCCAGCCGGGTGTGCTGCAGCTTATTTCCCTGAGACAAATGTTCTTGTCCCATTGGCTTCTGTCGCGGATAAAAGCTTCACGCCCACCTCTAAATATATTGTTGTTGAATTAAAGAAGCATTCAGTTTAAGAGACTAATCTCAATATCTCTTCAATGATTCTAGGATGATTAGAATGATTAAAATTGTCTGAACTGTGATTTCTTTGATTAGGATGATTTTTATGATTAAAGATGTTTGAATTGCGATTTTTTGATTAGGTTGATTTATATGATTGGTAATTACCTGTTAAGATGATAAAGGGAGCAATTATTAAGGAAGAGTACAAATTTTCAGAGTTGACATCCAGAATTATTGGGTGTGCTATGACCGTTCACAGTGCCCTTGGTAACGGATTCCAGGAAGTTATTTATCAGCGCGCTTTAGAAATAGAAATGACAATCGAAAAAATCATATTCTCAAGGGAGCATGAAATGACAATTTTTTATCGTGGCGAGCAAATCGGAACCCGAAGAGTGGATTTTCTAGTTGACAATACCATTTCGGTTGAATTAAAAGCCTTAATTGCATTGGAGAATGTCCATTTTGCACAGGCTATCAATTACCTGGAAGCCTACAATCTCGAAATAGGATTACTTATTAATTTTGGAGCAAGAAGCCTTCAGCATAAACGACTGACAAATAAGAAATATAAGGCCATTGTCTGAACTGAGATTTCTTTGATTATGATGATTAAATTGTCTGAACTGTGATTTTAAAATGGATTATGATGATTAAAATTGTCTGAACTGTGATTTTAAAATGATTATGATGATTTTTATGATTCAAGGAAATGCTTAGAGCTACGAAAGGACCTATTTTAAACGGTATTTTAATAAAAATCATTGTCTGGTGAATCATGACAATCAATCATTCTAATCATTCTAATCAAACAAAATCACACTAGAATCACAGTTCAGACAATGTGATTAGGATGATTTTTATGAGAGAAAAATCTAAATGAAAGCGGTTGTCTATACAAAATACGGAACGCCTGATGTCCTTGAGATCGTAGCGATAGACAAACCTGTTCCAAGGGAAGATGAGGTCTTAATAAAAGTCTATGCAGTATCCCTAAATGATTGGGACTGGGGCCTTCTCACGGGTGATATTATAAACCGCCTGTTAAACGGTCTTCTGAAACCGAAGAGAAAAATACTTGGCTCTGACATAGCAGGGCGAGTTGAAGCAGTTGGCAAAAACATAAAACAACTCAAGCCTGGAGATGAAGTGTTTGGCGATTTGAGCGGCACGTGGGGAGGCTTCGCGGAGTATGTCTGCGCTCGTGAAAATGCATTGGCTTTAAAACCGGCCAGTATGACCTTCGTTGAAGCAGCTGCAATACCTCAGGCGGCAATGCTGGCAGTACAGGGTCTTTGTGATGTTGGACAAATTCAACCAGGACAAAAGATTTTGATTAATGGTGCGGGTGGTGGTGTCGGTACTTTCGCAGTGCAGATTGCCAAGTTATACGGAGTTCATGTAACGGGCGTTGACAGCGCGGGAAAATTGGACATGCTCCGCGAAATTGGTTTCGATGAGGTCATCGACTATGCACTGGATGATTTTACTAAGAATGGCAAGTGTTATGACCTGATTCTTGATGTAAAAACCAATCGTTCTGTATTTGACTATGCTCGTGCACTATGTCCGAATGGGACTTATGCCACTGTTGGAGGTTCCATGGTTCGGCTTGTGCAGATCTTATTTCTTCGACCGTGGTTTTCAATGATGAGTAAAAAGAAGATACGCATCGTTGCTTTGAAATTAAACAAGGATTTAGCTTATATGAGTGCGCTCTTCAAAGCCGGTAAAGTGAAACCCGTCATAGACGGACCCTTCAGGCTAGATGAGGTTCCTAAGGCATTCAGGCTTTTTGGTGAAGGAGCGCACAAAGGAAAAGTTGTTATAGCGGTGGTGCGTGACCAGGGTAGATAGATATTTTCCAAATGGACAATTGGAAAGATGCAGGAAAAAGGGTTGGAGAGGTTCAAATTTCTTAGCCGAAGTTCTGTCCAATTTTTAGACGCCAATCCCAGACGAAATGGTAAGATTTTTTATATATTTGACTATTGACAGTAAACAGTCAAATGTATGTCAGTAAAATCACAGGTCCTGGCCCTTTTTGAAAAAAGTAAAGAGCTTTCTGTCAAGGAGATAGTGGATATGCTTGATGCCTCAAAGCAGATGGTACACATAGTATTGAACCAACTGGTAGAGGATAAGATTCTTGAAAAGCTGGGTCGCGCGCCGAAAACTGTTTACCGTTTCATTGAAGCCAGCTCGCAATCGGCGCAACCTTTCGTCGCGGAAATCTCTGAAAAGGACCGGGAATTTCTAAAGAAGAACTTCCTCGCCGTAACAGAAACAGGGAACCTTCTGGAAGGAATTGAGGCATTTAATAACTGGTGCAAACAAAGAAAATTGCCGGTACTCAAGACCCTTTCCGAATTCATCGACACTAAAAAGAATTATCTGTCTTATTACGATGATCAAGATAATATCAAGGGCCTGGACAAGCTGAAGAATACAAAAGGGTATGAAACGATATGGCTGGACGATTTGTATTACCTGGATTTTTACGCCATTGAACGATTTGGTAAAACACGCCTCGGCGTGTTGTTGCATTATGCCAAGCAGGGACAGAATAAATACCTGATGGAAATCATGATGAAAGAAATTACTGAAAGGATCCAGTCTTTTGTCAGGATGCATGATGCGGATGCCATCGGCTTCGTTCCTCCAACCATCAGGAGAGAGGTGCAGTTAATGAAATATATTCAGACCCGACTCAATATTGCGCTGCCGGTCATCGGTATAAAAAAATTGAGTGGTATAATCCCGGTCCCGCAGAAATCCCTTTCCAAACTTGATGAGCGAATCCGCAATGCTGAAAACACTTTTGCAGTTACCTACCAGCGCAAATTCAAAAATGTTATTCTGATTGACGATGCAGTCGGCTCCGGTTCGACTCTGAATCAGATTGCCGGCAAAATTAAAAACAAAGAGGTCGCTAAAAAAGTAATCGGCCTTGCAATCGTAGGAAGTTTCAAAGGCTTCGATGTTCTCACCGATGTATAAACGTTCCAGATACGTAAATCCAGGGGAATGATATTCACGCCCGCAAGTTCACTATGTAAAACTGATACGACAGGATATCTGGATCTTTTTTTTTGTTTATATCCGAAAGCACTCGTGAAGCATTAGGAGCATCAAATCATTCCCGGATAATTCATTTGATCGGAAATAGTATGTATGTGACAATAGTTTTGATATCATTTCAGGCTGAATAGGAAGGATGCTGGATTTTTTTTGACTTTGATTAACGAGCCGGCAAATACTCCAGTTTATCGTACCAGGACGAAAGTATTAAGGGAATAGGTAAAAGAAAATCATGCTACACTCCTGTGAAGTTTTGAATTAATGGATTTTATAATGTCTGCGAACCCGGATTTATGAAATTGTTAGCATCCGGAAGGTTAAAATATTTACATTCATAAAATATTTTTATGAAAAAGCCGGGCAATCATTTATCGCGAAGAGAATTACTTAAAGCAGCCGCGCAACTCGGCTTGGCGGGGGCATTTATCCCCGACGGCGATTTATCACCTGTTGCCGGGAAGTCCAAGGGGATAATTGCGGCTGAAAATAAAAAGGCCGGCACCACTGATTGGCAACTGACCTATATCAAGTCAGAGAACTACCGGTCGGAAATAATGGAAGGCTATTGTTCTCAAACCAGTGTGCGATCGGGCGAGTCTATTGATATTTTCCTCAGTGCCAATACGCCATCCGCTGTAACCGTTGATTTATTCAGGATGGGATATTATGGTGGTAAGGGTGGATGCCACATCACCAAATTAGGTCCTTTCAAAGTAACTCCCCAAGCAACGCCACCGGTAGGGGAGGACCGGCTAAGGGAATGCAACTGGGAGCGCACCACGAGTCTCACCATTCCCAAAAATTGGGTTAGTGGCATTTATCTTGGAAAACTTTCCTGCAAGGAACACCGCTATGAAAGTTACATCATCTTTGTGGTAATCGATGACCGCAAAGCTGATATCATGTTTCAAACGAGTGACAC
>JAYSOP010000095.1:0-10812 GCA_043722905.1 Chryseolinea sp. | reverse complement strand
CGGATCCCTGATCCGATTCCACATCAGTACCAACGTATACGACACCTGCCTTGTAGGGTGAAAAATGTACTTCTGCAAGTTTCGAAGGTGTAATACTATTTTTCCAGATCACTTTCCCATCCGCGGTATTAAGGCGGATTACATAGTTGGGATGTGTAATGATTATAGATTGATCCTTCATTTCTAATGGCTCACTTGTGAGTGATTGCAGATTACTCAACTGCTGGCCCATTGCCTGCAGTTTGCCGAGGAAACCTTTGGTGGCACTGGCATCAGCCTTGAACAGGTCATCATTACTCCACAATTGCTGGCCACTGATTATTTCATACATAAATAAAGATGCCGATAGGGTATTGGGTTTTACACCGATTACCAGTAGCCTTCCTGATTCGGGTAAAACATGCCGGCTTAAGACACCGATCTTTTCCTTTTGTGAGTCAAAAAGTACCTTCCCCGTTCCAACGTTGATGATGGCCTGCATCGGTATGGTAGAACTTTTTTCTGACTGATAAGCAATGGTCAGAAATTCGGTGCCTTCAACTTCCTGGTAATAATCAGGATTCAACGCGGCGAGACTACTGTTCTCCCAAATGATTTTCCCATCATTCGGATTAACTGCGTACATGCCATCATTGGTGCTGACGATAAGATATCCAAGGGAATGAACCCGTTGCCAATTCACAGGACTTTTGAATTTAGCTGACCATGACGGAGCTGTTTTTGGCTGGGCGTAGCTCGTAAACGCCGACACCATACAAAGCACAAGAACTTGAAAAGTTGTTTTCATAAGGGTATAGCTTGGGTAAAGATTTTTTCAAAGCTACCGAAAACAGCTTAGCGCAAGAGTGAGATGTAATATAATCGGGGATTTCATTCTTAAATTAAGACAAACGGGGCGATTCATGCACCTCCGTTTCATTTAAGGTAATGCCCAAATTTCCAAGCTCATGTAGGATTGGAGTATAGAATTCCGATGTAACAGGGATAACAACCCCTCGTGACTGAATCTTGTTTAACACGAGAAGTTTCGTAGCGATAGCCAAAGGCAACCCTACTGTTTTTGCCATAGCAGTATAAGTTTCATTGCTTCCACGTGCCACCAACGTGGCCTGAATTTGTTTGTACTTACCTTCCTGTTGAAAAGTAAAACGGTGCCACATGACGATTTGATCCTGGTCGCCCGGAATCAACTTCCATTTTTTATTCAGGATAAACTCCAGTATTTGTGCCGGTGTTCCCATAGTTAAACCGATGGGAGTTTCGTCAAAAAAACCTGACCATTTTAACATTTCAATTTCCGGACTGTCTGGCCTGATCGTAAAATGTGCGCATAGTTTTTGAACAATGTGATGGTGGGAATTATGTGGCAGGAAGGAATCAATAAAACCGGCGTGCGTCAACTTGTCAACATGCGTCATGACATAGGTATCATCGCAGCAACCGAGCTGCACGAAAATATTCCATGCGGAACAAAATCCTTTGTATCGCAATGTACCCCGCAACATGGTTTCAATACCGTATAGCCCGTACGTATCAATATATTTCAAGGAGTCCCGGTTAGCATACCCTTCGAAATCGCCAAATCCAGGGACATGGATCGCCGTTGTTCTTTGAAAAAGCTGTTGATAGGGGACATATTTATCCTTTCCCGCATGCAAATATTTCGCGGTACCCTGACCGGCCATCACCACATTGCGTGGATTCCAGGTGAACTTATATCGCCACGGATTTTTGGGATCTGTTTCAGGCGCAATTAATCCACCTGTAAAAGATTCGAAGGCCGTTACGGAGCCACCTACACCACGAATTCTGTTGATGACCTGCATAGCACTTAAGTGATCTAAACCAGGATCAAGGCCGCATTCATTCAAAAATAAAAGCCCTTTCGCGCGGGCTTCCTCGTGAAACGCCTTCATCTCCTCTGATACATAACTGGCCGTGATCAGGTGTTTGCCCGCTTCGAGACAACGGAAAGCAACCAGCGGATGAAAACTTGCCGGTAACAATGAAATAACTATATCGGCCTCGCTGATAGTAGCTTTGCTGACATCAGTGTCGTTTATATCAAACTGAACTGCTTCGCACCCTTCAAGGCGTCCGGCCTTTTCCTGTGCGCTTTTAAGTGACAGATCGCCGACGGTGAGGTGCCATTGACATGCCCGGGCATTTTCCAAAATATACCTGATCAGCGATGATGACGAGCGCCCTGCACCCAGTACCAAAATGCGTTTCATGCTCTTTTCATTTTTCTAATCGCTATTCCGATGATTCTGGAAACCAAGACATTCTTGCTGGGATTTAAGAGACCTTTGCATCCCTGCAAAGTAAACGAAAACCGCAATAGAATTCTGCTCAAAAAGAATTAACTTACCTGTCCACATCTTTTTGATTTGTATGAAAGCCTTTGTTCTGGTTAGCCATCTGGAAGATCTTGATTCCGAATCCAAATACCTTGCCCACAAAGCCAAGGATGCCTCCAATCATGCTTATGCACCCTATTCAAAATTCCAGGTTGGGGCAGCTGTCCTTCTGGAAGATGGTACCATTGTTACGGGGACAAACCAGGAAAATGCTGCGTATCCATCAGGCATGTGTGCAGAGCGTGTAGCGCTATACTCAGCGATTGCACAATTTCCTGAAAGTAAGATCACAAAACTGGCCGTTGTCGCCAGACGCAAAGGATTAAAAGAACTTGTGCCTGCGACCTCCTGCGGACCTTGTCGCCAGGTAATGCTTGAATTTGAAGTCCGCCAGGACAAACCATTCGAAGTGATCATGCAGACTCAGGACCATCAATGGGTTAAAGCCCTGTCAGCCGAATCCCTGTTGCCATTCAGTTTCACCAGGAACAGCCTCGAGCATCAGGAAAAAAAATAGCAGATCCAGCAAATTGGCCCCTGAAATAGTGTTCCGGGTCGTCTATTTGAGAGACTCCTTTCAGCCTCGCTAGAGGCTTCCCGTGAAAAGGTAACCAATGCCTTAACAAATTCCGGATACATATTTAGCGACTACATTTTACCAGAATTATGGGGCTTATACCCTATTGAAACGCATGTAATATTTACCTCTGAAATAGCCCCCTCTCACAGCATTACAAACTTAACTTTGAATTTAAAATATTCGGCTTCATGCACGACGTTGATATTGCGGACCTCAAACGTATTTCCGAACTCATATACTTGAGATATAATTATGATTTTCGTGACTATGCCATGTCTTCTTTCAAACGCCGTGTCGTCCGTATCATGGAATTAAAAAAAATTTCTGTGGAAACACTTTTAAAAAAGCTCAAAGAAAAACCGGTTTTTATCAATGAATTCCTCGATGAGCTCACGGTAAACGTAACGGAGATGTTTCGTGATCCGGGCTTTTGGCGGGTCATGCGCGAGCAAGTGATACCAGCGCTAACGGCCAATAACAAAAAATTTAACATTTGGCATGCCGGGTGTTCTTCTGGCGAGGAGGTTCTCACCATGTGCATTATCTTGAAAGAAATGGGCATCTTACAGGATGTTAATATAACCGCCACTGATCTTGATACCCGAATTCTGGAGAAAGCCAGACTCGCAACTTGTTCCATTAAAAACATGGAAGTCAATGAAAGGAATTATAGCCAATTTCAGGGGGTAGCCAGTACGTTAGAAAAGTATTACTTAGAAAAGCAAGGTCACGCCGTATTTAAGCCCGATTTATTTACCAATGTTTCTTTCCTAAAGCATGACCTGGTGCTGGGAAAGGTCTTCCAAAAATTTGATCTGATCTTATGCAGGAATGTTATGATCTATTTTAATCAAGCCCTCCAGAATGAAGTGTTGAAAAAATTTCACGAAAGCTTGTCTCCATTTGGTTTTCTTTGCATAGGCTCGAAAGAATCGCTAATCTGGTGTGACTTCGAAAATCGCTTTGTTGTTATAAGCCAAGATGAAAAAATTTACAAAAAAATAAAAGACTAGGCGGCCTAAAAGCGGATGAACAAAAATTAACTTTTATAAGCCGTTAGCTGTAGATGAGTGCATGAAATTGCGCAGCGTTCGGTTACTTCATCATTTGTTTGAAATGGTTAAAAGTCTGACATGCGGACTAAAGCAGGAATACAACCCAGTGATATTAATGAAACATTGTACACCTCCGTCAGTAAGAAGTATATGATCAATGGCATTAAGATACATACCAAGGTCAGGATATTGATCCTTCTATTATCAATAGTTGCCATTGCCCTTAGTTGTTTTACTTACGACCATATAAAAAAAACGAATAAGGAAAAAAGGATATCTATACTTCGGGCCGATGCAGATAAGAAAACCGCCTATATGAATGCCTATTTTGATCAGGCGGTAAACGCGATCCGGTTAATTCAGGGGATGGTTATTTTACGAAGAAAAATTGACGATCAAAACAAAGGACTTTCGGCCTCCACAATAACGCAAAATGAGGAAATAATTGACAAAGATCAGTCCATGCTACAGGTTGCCAACCTCATTAGACTGCAAGAAGCAATTTTTGGGTTTGAACATATCCTCATCATCAGTCCTGAAGGGTCGATCAAAGTTTCCACGCTCGGGCTCTCCGGTAATTTCACAGATCCTGATGGCGTTACCTTCAAAAAAAGCCAAAAAGGTATTTATGTCAGCCTTGTTCAACAGGACAATATCGGATACCACACCTATGTCGGAGGTCCGGTAAAAACCCATCAGGGAACGCAGTTACTGCTGATAAAATTAAATCTGAATGAAGTTTTCAAAATATTCTCCGATCAAAAGGAAACGGGCAATGCAGGTGAAATTTTTCTTGCCCAGCCTGACCCATACCAAAAAGATATTTCGCTGCTCAATCCAGTGAGCAATAAATTTCTTATAAAAGCCATTCGAGAAGATTTTCACCTGACAAAGGAAAGCACTGGTGCAGGCAGCACAATTGCCTTACCTCAATCAAAAGAACTTCGGGAAAACCTTGTCTTTGAAGAAATCCAGAATATAAACCATACGAACCTTTTTCTGGTTACCCAATTAGATGCCGATGAAGGCCTCGGCAATGGAAATCAGTTTTTTTTTATTTTTTGGGCGCCCGCTCTTTGCGTAATCACTTTTTTGATATTGCTGGGAATAAACCTCTCACGTTCCTCTATAGGACCAGTGATTTCCCTGAATCATAAACCTGGCCTTGTCAGGCACGAAATCCTTGGTGGAAGCGCGGAAAAGTATAACCGGGATGAGGTTGATCAACACGAAAGGGAAGCAATTTCCTTGAATCCGACCTTCAATGAGAAACCGGAATTCCTCCCGATGGAGTCCTATGAAATCGCTGAACGTAAAATGATTGAACTGGACTTTCAGCGTAAAAACAGAAAGATCACGGAAAGTATTATTTATGCGAAACGTATTCAGTCGGCCATCCTGCCGAATGCAAGGTTAATTAATCGGGTTCTTCCCGATTCTTTCATCCTGTATAAACCACTGGACGTGGTATCTGGTGATTTTCCCTGGTTCGCACAGGTTAAAAATGAAATTTTTATCGCTGCCGTGGACTGTACCGGACATGGCGTGCCAGGTGCACTGCTTTCTCTCATCGGATACTTCCTGCTTAATGACATTGTCAGAAGCCGAAAGGTCACCGAACCAGGAAAAATTCTCGACTTGCTGGATGAAGGCGTTACAGCAACTTTGCGTCAGGATGAGGAGGCAAGTACGAAAGATGGTATGGACATTTCGTTTTGCAAAATAAATCTCGCTCGCAGGGAGCTTGAATACGCGGGTGCACATCGGCCGCTGTATATAATGAAAAGCGGAGTTCTGGAAGAAATTAAGGGAAATAAATTTCCTATTGGGGGAGGCATCTTTAAAAACCAGACTAACTTTACCAATTTCAAAATCAAATTAAGCAAGGGTGATTCAATTTATTTCTGCTCCGATGGATTTCCTGATCAGTTCGGAGGTCCGCAAACAAGAAAGTTCGGCCAAAGGAAAATGCGGTTGATCATGGAAAAGATTTACATGCTGCCGATGAAAGAAGCCATGCAAGTTTTCGAAGATGAATGGACAACCTGGAAAGGTCATGAGAAACAAACAGACGATGTACTTTTAATGGGAGTTAAATTTTAAAATAGCATTTTTGGAAAGGATTTCCTTTTAAAAGGGACTTCTTCAAACTAATAACATGTTAGGAAACAAAATATTTTTTTTTAAACATGAATTTTATCTTTGACTTGCACCGTATCATGATGTCAAAGAAATTGATTCTTGTCTATCAGGGTGATTTCACCCAGGAAACGACAAAATCACTTCTGGCGATGACCGAGCGGAATATCGACTCGTCAGGGGAAGATTCTGCCGTCAAGCGCAAAGTTTTTAACGTCATGGTGGAGTCACTGCAGAATATTGTGAAGCATAGCGACGGGTTACACAAAGGCACGACACCCAATCAGGATGCTATATTTCTCATCGGACGTGAAAATGATCGCTATACCATTATGTCTGGCAATCCGATCCATAAACGCCATGTCAATAAACTGAAGGAAAACCTTGATAGAATCAATGCCCTGGATAAAGGCGGGCTCAAGGAATTATATAAGCAGATTATTACGCAATCCACACTCTCTGAAAAAGGAGGTGCTGGGCTTGGCTTTGTAGATATGGCCAGGAAATCAGGCGAAAAGCTTGGTTTTGGTTTTCAGGAAATATCGAATGAGTATTCGTTTTTCTGTCTGAAAGTAGAGGTATCACGCGAACTATTTAATCATTAATCAGGAAAACAAGCGAATTATCATGGAAACGTTTAATCTGGAAGGAACTGAAGATACCCCGAGAATAGTCCTCGATAAAAAGAATGGAATTTTTGAAATTTCAGGGCGATCAATTCCTGAAGACTCCGCTGAATTTTATAAACCAATTCTCGCGTGGATAGAAGCCTATGGAGGTCATCCCAATACTTCGACGAATTTTGTCTTTAAGCTGGAATATTTTAATACCGCTTCCTCCAAACTCATTCTCGACCTGCTCTACTCTCTGGAAGACATCAAAAACCTGAAAGTCGAATGGTATTTTCATGAAGAGGATGAAGACATGGAAGAAGCTGGCCAGGAATTTTGTGAACTGGTTGAAATTCCTTTTGAATTTAAAACTTACGAATAAATTTTCCTTGAAAAAGGGATCCGATAACGGTTTTTTTTTGCCAGCCTGAATGATCTGAATTTTTATCAGGCAACGTTATCAAACCGAAATTATCTGAACCATGAGTGAAGAAATACTCAAAGCATTGACGCAACTTTTTGCCATTATCACAAAACAGGATGGTGGAGCTACTGAAAAGGAAAGGCAATACGTCATTCATTTTTTTCAAACGGAACTCGATCACGATAGCGTTCAGGAATACACCAATTTATACGATCAATTCTCAGGTTATGGAACGGGCGAATCTGAAGATAAATTAAAGCTGACTTCTGTAAAAGACTCGGTCAAAACGCTCGGCATCTGCAAGAAGATCAACAAAACGCTGACACAAAAGCAAAAAGTTGTGACGTTGATTAAGCTTCTGGAGCTGGTTGCGTCGGATAATAATTTTACAACCCGCAGAAAAGAAATTATCAACACGGTTTCAACAGTCTTTAATCTGGATCAGTACGAATATAACCTCCTTGAGAATTTTGTGATCAGCGAGGCATTACAGGCTTTGCCATTCAAGGATATACTGCTTATCAATGATCACCCTCCTTCAGAAGGCGTGCCCTGGAAACATGTTCATGGTCACATCGCGGGCACGTTGGTTTTCATGCGCGTTAAAAGTGTTGACATGTATTTCACCAAATATCTCGGTGATGAGGCGAATATGCTGAATGGTTTTATAATGAAGCCCAACCACGTGTATTTATTCTCCCATGGCAGCGCCATTAAAACGCAAGGGGGTGAAGCGCTGTATTATAGTGATCTGGTGGCTAATTTTAATGTCCAGATTAAAACTACCCCACTTTCTTTTAATGCAATCATTCGGGAAATGAAATTTTCCTCTGGAGTTATCGGGTTGCACGGGGTAAATATTTCTGAAGGCCCTGGAAAACTGATCGCCATTATGGGCGCGAGCGCGTCTGGAAAAACAACTTTATTAAATGTCCTGGCGGGAATAGTTAAACCAACAAAGGGCGAAATCAGGGTAAATGGATTTGATATACATACGCAGAAAGACCGTATTCATGGCGTAATTGGTTATGTTTCACAGGATGATCTACTGATAGAAGAACTTTCAGTGTATCAGAATCTATTATATAATGCAAAGTTATGTTTCGCAAATCTGAGCAATGAACAAATCCACCGGCAGGTGATGGAAGCGTTGGTAAATCTGGGCATCGATCAGCGTTCTGAACTGCGCGTGGGAAATGTTTTGGAAAAAACCATTTCAGGGGGACAACGAAAGCGTCTGAATATAGCCCTGGAACTCATACGGGAGCCAGCGATTTTGTTTCTGGATGAGCCCACATCAGGTTTGTCCTCGCGTGACTCTGAAAATGTTATTGACCTCCTGAAAGAGCTTTCCCTAAAAGGAAAGTTAATTTTTGTCGTTATCCATCAGCCCTCATCTGACATTTACAAAATGTTTGACAAGATCATGGTCATGGATATGGGTGGCTATCCTACTTACTACGGCCCTCCGGTAGAAGCCATTTCATACTTTAAAAAATCAACCCTTCAGGTTGACAGTAACCGCGGACAATGTAAAAGTTGCGGTGATGTTAATCCTGAACAGATCTTCAATATTATCGAAGCAAAAGTTGTTGATGAATATGGGCAGCCCACCAAGAAAAGAAAAATATCTCCTGCACAATGGTATGAACAATATAAAGAAAGATTTAAACCCATTCCGATAGAAGACATTAAAGAACAGCCACCCAGGTCCCTTCACCTTCCCAATAAATTGCAGCAGACATTCATTTTTTTTGTTCGGGATACCCTTTCCAAGCTTAGCAACAAACAGTATCTACTGATTAACTTACTGGAAGCGCCTCTACTCGCACTCATCATCTCATTTATTATAAAATACAAAAGCGCGCCCGGTGGCCAGGCTTACCTTTTCCGGTTTAATGACAACTATCCGGCGTACATGCTCATGAGTATCATCGTGGCCCTTTTTATGGGCTTGACGGTGAGCGCAGAGGAAATTATCGGCGACAGAAAAATTCTAAAACGCGAGTCCTTTCTCAATCTGAGTTGGAATAGCTATTTGCTATCCAAGCTCGTCATTCTGTTTTCCCTATCCGCTATCCAGACATTTACTTTTGTTCTGGTAGGGCATTGGCTCTTGGAAATTGAGTGGAGTATGTTACTTCCTTTTTGGTTTGTTTTGTTTACAGTTTCATGTCTGGCCAACGTGATGGGATTAAACATTTCATCCGCTTTCAATTCGTCGGTTACCGTTTATGTGCTTATACCACTCATCCTGATCCCACAAATGATCCTAAGTGGTTTGCTCTTCAGATTTGAAAAGCTAAACGACCTTATCAGTGCTAAAGGAAAAGTGCCTCTGGTGGGGGATATGATGGCCTCCCGATGGGCTTATGAGGCGCTTGCGGTCTATCAGTTTATCAACAATACCTATCAGACCCCATATTATAGCCTTGAAAAGATAGAAGCCCAGGCAAGTTTTAAGTCGGCTTTCCTGGCCGATGAACTCAATCGGAAAAGAAAATTTATTGAAGATCACCTGACGGATAAGAACGAGTCTATCCGGAATATACTGGATAAAGATCTCAATCTTATTCGCAAAAGTATTGACAATGACGTGTACAAAACAGGATTATCCGCGTTGAACACTTCAGAGGTCTGGAGAATATCTGATTTTACAACTGATTTCAATAAGAAACTGGAAGTTTACTTAACCGGTTACAAAATGTTCTATCGTGATATTCACAACCAGGCGTTAATGACCCGGGAGAAAATGGTTATACAGAAAGAATCCGAAGCGGGATCACAGTATAGTCTGACCAATTCTAAAAACCATTATTACAATGAGAGCCTATCTGATCTGGTTAGAAATGTTTCAGAAAAGGATCGTATCATAGAATATGAAGGCAGGTTGGTTCAGCAGTTGGATCCGGTGTACGTTGAACCCAGGCCTACAAGTGTTTTTGACTACAGGGCACATCTATTCGCACCGAGAAAGAATCTTTTCGGACGAATGGTGAGCACGTATTCGTTTAATATTCTTATTCTTTGGATAATGACCCTTGTATTATACGGTGCGTTGTATTCACAATTACTTCGGAAAATGGTAAAGGGGCTTGAACTGGCCCCTGAAACCTTCAAAAGAAAATAGCATATAAGTAACATTTTGGGGTGGAATGCCGAATTTTTAACTTTGAAAGATATATTTTTATAATATGAGAATTCTTATTGTGGGACTTCTTCTGGTGCTCTTCATGGCTTGCAGTTCCAGTGATAAGACAGAAGAACAGGCTTTTCTGGAAGGTCTCGATAGCACCAAAGTCGATGTAACAATCATATCAGGCGAAATCGGAGACATCCTGCAAAGAATTCCGAGTCCCCTTGAAATTTCTGTGCTGTTGAAAGCATCCGGCAAAACCTACAATGCGTCGTTGTTGAATTCGCCCGATAATCTCGCGAATTATAACAGTAACTATAAAAGGGCGCTTAACCTTGGGATCTATGGAACGGACCTGGGCTATACAAATATTTACGAACAAGGACAGGATGGACTAAAGTACATGTCCGCGATTAAAGATCTGGCTGACGGACTAAACATCGGCCAGTTCTTTGAATTGGAGACCATTGGCAGACTGGCATCTAACAGTAATAACCTTGACTCCTT